>CAYYWK010000221.1:0-4348 GCA_964475345.1 uncultured Desulfobulbus sp. | reverse complement strand
GTCGCCGGTGATGGCCGGCAGGTCGTTGGTGCCGGTGATACTGACCCGGATCTGCTGCTCAGTGCCGTCCAGCGAAGTCACGGTGATGACGTCCTCGGTCCGGTCACCCTCCCCCAGGGCCTGGATGTGCTCGTTTTTCGGGTCAAGGGCGTAGCTCCAGTTGCCCTCCCCGTCGATCTTCAGGCTGCCGTAGCTGCCCGTGTGCGTGCCGGCCCGGAAGGCCGACTCGCCGGCGTCGACATCGGCGATGCTCAATCTCCCGCCTGTCGTCAGGACCTCGTCCTCAACGGTTTTGCCCGCCGTGTCGCCGGTGATGGCCGGCAGGTCGTTGGTGCCGGTGATACTGACCCGGATCTGCCGGGAAGCGGTGCCGTCGGCGGAGGAAACCGAGAAGGTTTCGGTAACGGTTTCTCCCTCGCGCAGGGCCTGGACATTGGCGGCCCCGTTATCGAGATCGTACACCCAGTGCCCGTTCTCCTCGATGGCGAACGATCCGTAGGCTCCCGTCTGTGTTGCACTCTGAAAGCGGGCCTCCCCGCTGTCGGCATCGGCAACGGCAAGCACGCCGGTGGCTGAGAGCAGCAGGTCCTCGGCGACATGGCCCGTTGCACTGCCGGTGATGGTTGCGGCATCGTTGCTGCCGGCGATGGTGACGGTGATCTGCTGGTCGGTGCCGTCCGCCGAAGTGACGGTGATGCGGTCCGTGACAAAGGTCCCGGCGCCCAGGGCCTGGACATGCTCCGCCTCGTTGTCGAGGGTATATGTCCACCGGCCATCCCTTTCAATCCTCAGCGAGCCGAAGGCCCCATCATGGGTGGCTGCGACGAAATGGGCCTCGCCGGTGTCGACATCGGTGACGGTCAACGTGCCGGCGGCGACCGTGACCGTATCCTCTTCGGCGGTGGCAGTGGTGGTACCGCGGATGATCGCCCTATCGTTCGTCCCTGAGACCGTGATGACCAGCGAATGGGTGGTGCCGTCGACAGAGGCGACCGTGAAGGTTTCGGTGACGGTCTCGCCCTCGCGCAGGGCCTGGACATTGGCGGCCCCGTTGTTGAGCGTGTAAACCCATTGGCCGTCCGCCGAGAGGTTGAACGAGCCATAGGCGCCGCTGCTGCTCTCTGCAACAAACCTGGCCTCATCGGGATTGTTGTCGGTTATCAGCAACTGGCCGGAAGCCGATGTGACACCGTCTTCGCTGACAGACGCCCCGTTGCCGGAAATGACGGCCGGCCGGGACGGAATCTGCTCATCGACCTCCCCTTCCGGCTGTTCGTCTTCCACCGGCTGGCTGAACGGCGTTGCCGCCCCGCTCAATGGGGCAACCGGCTCCACCTCCTGTCTGCCGCCGGAATCCACCTCCTGCTGTCGGGGGGCGATGCCTTCCACGAGGAGTTCTTCAGGGGTTTCCGTCAAGCTGCGGTCATCCCTCTCCCCTCTTCCGGAGCCGGAAACCATCCGTTCGCCGGGTGCATACTGGTCGCTGCCAGGCGGAGCCAGGTCTACGTTTTTGGCGTAGGTGGCCGAGAGGTCGACGGGGTCTGCAGCGCCGCCCGAGAAGGGCGCCGCCTCATCGCCTGAGGCCGATGTGTCCACACGCCGCGCCGCATTCTCGACCTCCTCTGCCGACTGGGGTTGCAGGAGTTCCCCTTCCGCCCCGCTGATCGTCGTCTGTTGAGGCTGCAACTCATCGTCGGGAGCTCCCGTCCTGAGAAACGGCAATTCCTCTTCCGCTCCGTGATGGAGATTTCCCTGGAAGGTCCGGTCCCCGACCCTGCGGGAGTCGGTCTGCCAGTTCTTGGCCTTCAGGATATCGGAGGTGAGGGCATCCGATCCGACATCGAGCCACTGATCCTGCTTGGCATCTTGGCTTGCCTCAGTTCCCGGGTTTGCGGGGGCGCCAGTGTCCGTACGCGTGTCCTGCGTCATGCGCTGTCTCTCGTGAAGGTAATGGATAGGTGCAATTCTGTTGGATCAATCGGTATTTCTTGCAAAAACCGTTCCCTTTGCAAAGACAGGCGTTTACCGGAACAGGCTGCCCGTCGGGCCTGGCGCCAGCATTGCCGGCAGCAACTTTCAGAGAATGGGCAGCCTGGCCCCGCCGCATGGGAAACAATCGCTCTTCCCCGGAGGAAAAGGCGCAGCGGAGAAAGCCAGTGCAGGCCTTGGGGAGAAGCGCCGCCGGCCCATTCGCTTGGCCAAACACCCTCGGTTCTGTTAAACTGCGGGCGCCGGAAAGCGCGGCATCGCGCAGGTCCGGCCGGTATGCCTGTAACTGGATGACGAAAACGAAACCAGGATATCCCTGACCTAGCCCCAGTAGGGATCTTCCTCGCCGGAACTGCCCGGCGGGTTCATGACGGCGGTCACCTGGTTGCCCTGCTCGTTGTACACCAGACGATCGAAGGTGATCATATTGGCCATCGCCACGCCGCGGCCATGGTTGTGGGTTGCCCGGGACGGGTCGAACTGCAGGAAGGATTTCCAGGCAAAACCTTTCCCCTGATCGGTGACCTGCAGGTAGCACACGCCATCCTTTTTCTCGAATATGACTGTAACCTTCCTGTCCCGGTACTCGGGCATCTCGAGACGGCGACTGACCTCTTCCTGCCAGGTATTGGCATCCATCAGCTCGGTCTTGTCATCGTAGGTGATGCCCAGATTGCCGTGTTCCACGGCATTGATGAGCAGCTCTGCGGTGCCGACGAGAGCGCGGTCGGGGTCCGGGAAAAGATTGGCCAAGAAGGACGCCAGGCTCTCCGCTTCCTCCAGGGTGCGGAAGCGCGATTTCATCACCTCGATCAAGCTGAAGCCCATGCGGTAGCTCTGCATCTCCGTACGGAGAACCCTGGCATGCGTCCGCTCCTTGACTGCCGAGGCGACTATGGAAATGAGCGTCTTGCGCTCGACAGGCTTGGTCAGGTAATAAAAGACCCCGGCCTTGATCCCCTCGCTGATCTCCTCAGGCTTGTCGGCCGCAGTCTGCATGACGATGGGGATATGCTTGAGCTCCGGGTCCGCCTGCATCCGCCGGGTCACCTCGATGCCGTCGAGTTCCGGCATCATCCTGTCGAGGATGATGGCGTCAAAGTCATTGGCCGCATCATGCATGGCCCGCAAGGCCTCCATGCCATCCACCGCCGTGACGGTATGGTAGCCCTCCCTGCTGAGGATCTGCTCCAGCATCCTGAGCGTTGTGGGATTGTCGTCCACGACCAGCAGTGAGTGCTTTTTCACCTGCTGGGCCTGGTTTTGAAGTGAGCTGTGGATCACCATGTTCGCAATGTCAGGTAGAATTTACCGGTATACGGACTCTGTCAACGTTCACCGAACGACGAGTTGAGGGCCCTGTGAATCGGTTTGAGGAGATAGGCAAGCAGGCTTTTCTGCCCCGTGATGATATCCGCATTGACGATCATTCCCGGCAGGATGATGTTTTCGCCGGGATTTTCGCCGACATGATTTTTTGCCAGGGTGACGATGCCCTTGTAGTAGGTCTGACCCTGAGGCTCTGAAAAGGTGGTGGCCGACAGCCCGCTGACCGTGCCGTCGATGGTTCCGTAGCGGGCGAAATCAAAACTGGTGATCTTGACCTTTGCCGGAAAGCCAACCTTGATATGCCCGATGTCGCTGGGGGCGATACGGATTTCCGCCAGCAGCTCACCTTCCACCGGGACGATCTCCATCAGCTTGCTGCCCGGTGCGACCACCCCGCCCCTGGTGTGCACCTCCAGCCCCTTGACGATCCCGTCCACCGGCGACCGCACCGCCAATCGCTCCACCTGTTTCTCCACTTTGGCGAGCATTTCCCTGGTGTCCGCGTATTCGCTTTCCACATCCACCAACTGCTGACGGGCGGCATCCTTGGCGGTGGAGTCGGTGGACCGCAACCGCCACTCGAACTCGCTGATGGCATCCTGGGCCTGCTGGATCTCGATCTGCAGCGACTGGATTTCCCCGCGCTGGCTGTTGATGTCGCGCAGGGCGGTGATATAGGTGGTTTCCGGCACCAGCCTCTCCTTGTAGAGCGCCTCCTGGGTGGCAAAGGCCGTCTCGGCGAGTTGGAGGGCGTTCCGGGAGGTGGCGAGCTGCTGGTTGAGGATCCCCACCTGCTTCTGTTTCTGGACCAGCTGCTGCCTGATGACTTCCTGCTCCTGCCGGTGGGCCCGGATCATTCCCTCCAGGATCTCCAGATTGTCATCGATTGCCTCGCCCTGACTCACGGCTTTTCCCTCGTCGGGTTCCGCTCTGACGGTTCCATCACCGGCGATGAAGCCCCTGAGCCGGCCGATGCGCAGATCCAGGCCGCCAGCCTGGAGGCCACCTACGAGTCGCTGGCCAACGGCCC
>CAYYWK010000220.1:0-5639 GCA_964475345.1 uncultured Desulfobulbus sp. | reverse complement strand
GACAAGACTTTCCCGACCAACGACTGCTCGATGTGCATCGTCTCGCCGAAACTGGTGGAGGTCGGCCGCCATCTCAACATCGAACTGCTGACTTGGAGCGAGGTGACGGGACTGACCGGCGAGGCTGGTGATTTCACCGCCACCGTCAGCAGCCGCGCCCGCTATGTCGATGTCGATAAGTGCACCGGTTGCGGCGCCTGCGAACTGGCCTGTCCGGTGACCCAGACCTCCTGGTTTGCGCAGGAGATGCCGGAAGAGGACAAGAAGAAAGGTGCACGTGAAAAGCGGCTGATCCGCGGACCCGGCGCGCCGGTGGCGAAGACGCTTCTTCCCTGGACGTTTGGCGTGGTTGACGAACAATGCGGCAAGTGCGGCCTGTGTTTCCGCGCCTGCCTGCACGGGGCAATCAGATGGGAGAAAGGCGGAGTGGCGGAAATCCTCGCCGACCGCTGCACCGGCTGCGGCGCCTGCTTCACCGCCTGCCCGGAGAAATTTTCGGCGATCGCGGTCAGCGATGCGCCCGATCTCGAAAAGGGTCTCGGCGCGGCCATCGTCGCCCGCTCCGCGGCCCTGAAGAAGGCAACCGCCGGCAATGCCGACGGCAACTGCATCCGCTGCGGCCTCTGCGCGATGACCTGCCGGAAGGTCATGAACATCGGCGCGCTGAAAATGACGGCCGACGGCATCGAGGCCAGCCTCGATGCCTGCCAGGTCTGCGGGGCCTGCGTCTCGGTCTGCCCGGTGTCGTTTCTGGCGATCGACAAGGTCACCAACAAAGAGCCGAGGCCATTGTACAACCGCTTCAACGAGGGGCTGAACCTGCGGCATCCTGTCAACATCCTCTACCCCCAGGCCGTGCCGCGGGTGCCGGTGATCGACGAGGCCAGCTGCGTCCGGCTCAACACCGGGGCCTGTGGCATCTGCCAGTCGGTCTGCGGCCCCGGTGCCATCGATTACGGCCTGAAGGGTGGTGAACGCCAGGTACGGATCGGTTCGGTGATCTTCTCTCCCGGCTTCGAGGTCTTCGACGCAAAACGTCGCGGCGAATTCGGCTATGGGCTCTACAAGAACGTCGTCACCAGCATCGAGTTCGAGCGCCTGCTCTCGGCATCCGGGCCGACCTCGGGCACGGTGCAGCGTCCCGGCGACGGCAGGCATCCGAAGAAGATCGCCTGGATCCAGTGCGTCGGCTCGCGCGACCAGAGCTGCGACCGCGACTACTGTTCGTCTGTCTGCTGCATGTACGCCACCAAGGAGGCCTATATCGCCCGCGAGCACGACAGCGCCATCGAGCCGACGATCTTCTATATCGATATGCGCAGCTTCGGCAAGAATTTCGATAACTATGTCGAGCGGGCCAAGGAGCGCAATATCCGCTTCGTCCGGGCGATGGTCAGCCGGGTCTTCGAGGACCCGCTGAGCGGCGACCTGGAACTGCGCTACGTGGACGGCAGCGGCTGGCGGGTGACCGAGACCTTTGACATGGTGGTCCTGTCGGTCGGGGTGCAGATCGCCGCCAAAACCCGCGATCTCGCGTCCATGCTCGGCATCGATCTCGACCGCTTCGGCTTCGCGGTCACCGGCGCCTTCACTCCGCTTGCCTCCTCGCGCCCAGGGATCTATGTCAGCGGGGTGGTCAACGGACCGAAGGATATTCCCGAGACGGTCATCGAGGCTTCAGGTGCGGCGCAGGCGGCCTCGGCCGGCCTGGCTATGGCCCGTGGCAGCGAGATAACGGTGGAGGCCCTGCCGGAGGAACGCACGCCCGAACCGGGCGAGGAACTGCGCATCGGGGTTTTTGTCTGCCACTGCGGCACCAATATCGCTTCGGTGGTCGACGTCGCCGCCGTGGCCGAATATGCCAGGAGTCTACCCGGGGTCGTCTACGCCGGGCATCCGCTCTACACCTGCTCTCAAGACTCCCAGGAGTCGATCAGGGAGATCATCCGCGAACACCGCCTCAACAGACTGGTGGCCGCCGCCTGTTCACCGAGCACCCATGAACCGCTGTTCATGTCGACCTTGCGTCAGGCCGGGATCAATAAATATTTCTTCGATATGGCCAACATCCGTGACCAGTGCAGCTGGGTCCACCCCAACGACCCGCAGCTGGCCACCGAAAAGGCCAGGCGGCTGGTGCGGATGGCGGTGGCCAACGCCAGTCAGGCCGAACCCCTGGCCGAGCTGGAATTCGACGTCAACCCCGGGCTGCTGGTTATCGGCGGCGGGGTGGCCGGAATGACGGCGGCGCTTGAGGCGGCGCGGCAGGGATTCGATGTCTCGCTCGTCGAGCAGCAGCCGACCCTGGGCGGCCAGGCCCAGTTTCTCGGCCGCACCTGGGATGGCCAGTATCTGTGGGAGTACCTGGCAAGGCTGAAGAAAGAGGTCGAGGAGCATGAACGGATCAAGCTCTTTCTCGGGGCGGCGGTGGTTGCGCACAGCGGCTTCGTCGGCTCCTTCGCCACCGACGTCATGACCCCCTCCGGGGCCCTGCGGACGATCCGCCATGGGGCGATCATCGTCGCCACCGGGGCGGCGGAGGCACGGCCGGATCTCCATGGTCTCGGTACCTCGGAGCAGGTGGTGACCCAGACCGATTTCGAGTCGAGATTGTTCGGAGACAATACCGCCGGCCTGAAGCATGTGGTGATGCTGCAGTGTGCCGGCTCCCGGGCAGTCGCGACCACGCACAGCGAACCGGATACCGGTACTCCCTGCGAAACGCCGGCGGTCGCATCTGTCGACCAGGGGCACCTGCCCTACTGCTCGCGGGTCTGCTGCAACCAGGCCGTCAAAAATGCCCTGCATCTGAAGGAGATCGACCCGGCCGCACGCATCGATATCCTCTACCGCGACATGCGCACCTACGGCCTTGGTGAACTTCAGTACCAGCAGGCGCGGCGGCTGGGGGTCAACTTCATCCGCTTCGACCCGCAGGAAAACCCGCCGGCCATCGAGGTCGAGGGCGGCAACGTGACGGTGACGGTCCGTGATCCGTCCATCGGCCGCACGGTGGCCTTTTCCCCCGACCTGCTGGTACTGTCCACCGGCATGAGGCCGCGGGACAACGAGGAACTGGCGTCGATGCTCAGGGTTCCGCGCAACGGCAACGGCTTCTTCATCGAGGCCCATGCCAAGCTCAGGCCGGTGGACCTGCCCAGCGAGGGCCTGTTCATGGCCGGCACTGTGCACGCGCCGAAGGATGTCTCCGAGACCATCGCCCAGGCCCAGGCGGCGGTGGCCCGGGCGGCGATCCTGCTGTCGAAGAGGAACCTGCGGCTTTCGGGGGTGGTCTCGCGGGTCGACCCGGCCCACTGCGCGGTCTGCCTGACCTGTGTACGGGCCTGCCCCTACGGGGTGCCGTCCATCAACGCCGAACACACCGCCGAGATCAACCCGGCTCTGTGCCAGGGCTGCGGCATCTGCGTCGCCGAATGCCCCGCCAAGGCCATCACCCTCGGCCGCTACCAGGATGTCAATCTCAAGGCCAAGATCCGCTCGTACGCCCAGGGCGCAGCTGAGCCGCAAACCGTGGAGGTGACGCATGAAGGATGAGTCTGCCATAAGCGTCATGATCTTTGCCTGCCGGCACTGAGCGTACACCGCCGCGGACCTGGCAGGTTCGGAACGACGACAGTACGCCGCCTCGACGAGCATCGTGATGCTGCCGTGCACCGGCCGGATCGAGGAGACGCTGATGCTTGAAGCCTTCGAGAACGGCGCCGACGGGGTGATGGTCATCGGCTGCCTGGAGGGTGACTGCCATTACCTTTCCGGTAATATCCGGGCCAAAGCCCGGGTGGCGCGGGTGGCGGCAATTCTCGAGAGCATCCGGGTCGGCGGCGCAAGGATCCGCATGTTCAACCTCAGTGCCGGCGAAGGGGCGAAATTCGCCGCCTATGTCAATGAATTTGTCGGACAGATCCGGGAGCTGGGTCCCAGTCCCGTCAACGTTGTCCGCAGGAACGCGGCCTGACCGGCCACAGGAGGAAGACCAGATGATCACCGGAACGCCAAAACCGATCGAGGAAATACTGGAGATGATCGATCCCTACGAGAGGATCGTGGTCGCCGGCTGCTACGGCTGCGTCACCGTCTGCCGGGTCGGCGGGGAGAAGGAGGTGCAGGTGCTGTCCTCGACGCTGCGCCTGGCCCGGGAGACAGCCGGCAGGAAGATTACCATCAAGGAAGTCTGTCTCGAGCGGCAGTGCGATCCGGAATACATCGAACAGATGCGTTCCTATGTCCACGACTACCAGGCGGTGCTGTCCATCGCCTGCGGCGCCGGCATCCAGTTCCTGGCCGAGAAATACACGGCCACGCCGCTCCTGCCGGGGATCAACACCGGATTTCTCGGGGTCACCGAACGCCAGGGCGAGTGGGCCGAACGCTGCCAGGGCTGCGGTGACTGCGTGCTGCACCTGACCGGCGGCATCTGCCCGGTAACCCGCTGCGCCAAGTCGCTGTTCCATGGTCCATGCGGCGGATCGGTGCAGGGGCACTGCGAGGTTGGCAAGGACACCCCCTGCGGCTGGCAGCTGATCATTGACCGGCTGAAGGCCCTCGACCAGATGGACAACTATACCAAGCTGAAACCGTACAAGGGCTGGAACACTTCACGAGATGGCGGCCCACGCCGCATTGTCAGGGAGGATATGATCTGATGAAAGCGGGAAGCAACCTGGAAAAGGTCCTGGCCGCCGGTCATTTCGCCGTGACGGCCGAATGCGGGCCGCCGCGCGGCGCCGACCCGGAAGTCGTGCGGAAGAAGGCGGCATTTGTCAAAGGCAATGTCGATGCCTGCAACGTCACCGACAACCAGACCTCGGTGGTGCGGATGAGTTCGGTGGCCGGCTGCATGCTGCTCAAGGAGATGGGCATCGAGCCGCTGCTGCAGATGGTGGTGCGCGACCGCAACCGCATCGCCCTGCAGTCGGATGTGCTCGGGGCGTCGGCGCTGGGGGTCCGCAACATGCTCTGCCTGTCCGGCGATCACCAGAAATTCGGCGACGACCCGCAGGCCAAGAACGTCTTCGACATCGATTCGATGCAGCTGATCCACCTGGTGAAGACGATGCGCGATGAGGGCACCTTCCCCTCCGGGCAGAAGCTCGAGGGCGCGCCGAAGTTCTTCATCGGCTGCGCCGTCAACCCCTTCGCCGACCCATTCGAGATCAGGGTGCCGCGGCTGAAGCTGAAGATGATGGCCGGTGCCGATTTCGTCCAGACCCAGTGCATATATAACATGGAGAAGTTCAAGGCCTATCTCGAGGAGGCCAGGCGCCAGGGGCTGCACGAGCAGGTCAAGATCCTCGCCGGGGTGACGCCCCTGAAGTCGGCCGGGATGGCCAAGTTCATGAAGAAGATGGTGGCTGGCATGGACATCCCCGATGCGGTGATCAAGCGTATCGCCGACGAGCCCAAGGAGAAGCAGGCGGCCAAGGGCATCGAGATGTGCATCGAGCAGATTCAGGAACTGAAGACCATGGAAGGCATCGCCGGCGTCCACGTGATGGCGATCGAGTGGGAGGAGAAACTGCAGGAAATCATCGGGGGAGCCGGTCTGCTGCCCCGTCCGGTTGTCGACTGAGCATCAGGTATGACGAACGATCAAGGAGCTACTACAAGGAGAACGCGAT
>CAYYWK010000219.1:0-5649 GCA_964475345.1 uncultured Desulfobulbus sp. | reverse complement strand
GTGCGGGTGGCAACCGACAAGGGGGAGGGCTTTGTCGATTACATGTGGCCGAAGCCGGGCAAGGACGAACCGGTGCCGAAGCTGTCGTTCATCAAGCTGTTCAAGGAGTGGGACTGGATCGTCGGCACGGGCATCTATGTTGATGACATCGAAGAGGCCCTCGCCCGGCAGGAGCAGGGCATCGTCGGCATGGTCAAAACCCAGCGGGGCTGGATTGTCGGCATCAGCCTGGGTATGATCCTGGTGGTGGCGGCGGTGCTGACCTTCGTCGCCCGGCGGATCTCCAAACCGATCGGCGATGCCAGCATGATGCTGCGCGACATCGCCGAAGGAGAGGGTGACCTGACCAGCCGGCTGCACGTCCATACCAGGGATGAACTGGCCGACATGGCCAAGTGGTTCAACGTCTTTGTCGAAAAGCTGCAGGGGATCATCAGGATCATCGGCAGCGACGCACGGGAAGTGAACACCTCGGCCCAGTCCCTCGCCGAGACCGCAGGGGTGATGTCGGCAGGGGCCACCGCGACCTCCGACAAATCGAACACCGTCGCTGCGGCGGTGGAGGAAATGTCGGCCAATATGGCGACGGTGGCCGGTTCGATGGAAGATACGGCCCACAATGTCGATATGGTTTCCGCGGCAGTAGAGGAGATGACCTCGACCATCAACGAGATCGCCGAGACCTCGGAAAAGGCCCGGGCGATCACCGACAAGGCCGTCAACCAGGCCGCCTCGGCTTCCGCCAGGGTGGATGAGCTCGGTACTGCCGCCCAGGAGATCAACAAGGTCCTGGAGACGATCTCCGACATCTCCGACCAGGTCGACCTGCTGGCATTGAATGCCACCATCGAGGCGGCCCGGGCCGGCGACGCCGGCAAGGGTTTTGCCGTCGTGGCCAGTGAGATCAAGGAATTGGCCAAGCAGACCTCGGAGGCGGCCAGGCAGATCAGGGTGCGGATCGAGGATATCCAGAATACCACCAGCGCCACCGTCGCCGAGATAGAGGGCATCAGCGCGGTGGTCGGTGAGAACAGCGAGATCGTCAACACCATCGCCACGGCGGTGGAGGAACAGTCGGTGACCGCAGGCGAGATTGCCAAGAATGTCAGCCAGATTCTCCAGGGTATTCAAGAGATCAACAGTAACGTCTCCCAGAGTTCGCAGGTCTCCTCCGATATCGCCAGGGAAATCGCCGAGGTCAATCAGGCGAGTGCGGAGATGAGCGGCAGCGCCCGTTCGGTCAATGAAAACGCCGAGCGGCTGAAGGCTCTGTCCGAGGGTTTTACCAGACTGGTTTCGACATTCAAAGTCTGATCCGATCGGCCGGGGGTGACCGGCCGGGAATACAGGGGCGGTGCCGGCGCAGAACCGGTGCCGCCCCTGCCGTCTGGGCTTTCCGGCAGGCGCCTGCTGCCCTTAGTGGTACCATTCGGGTCGGGGCTGTGCTATAGTGGCGGCCTGTTTTTCAGGAGATTGGTTACGATCAATGCAATGAGCCATAGCGGCAGGAGGGATGCAGGCATGACGGAAGCACGGAAAGGCGACAGTGTGAGGGTCCATTACACGGGCAGGCTGGATGACGGGACGGTTTTCGACAGCTCTGCCGGCAAGGAGCCGCTGGAGTTCACCGTCGGCAGCGGTCAGGTGATCGCCGGCTTTGACGAGGCGCTGCTCGGCATGGTGCCCGGCCAGTCCAAGGTGGTGCTGATCCCTGTGGACAAGGCCTACGGTGTGCGGAACGAGGAAATGGTGATCACCGCCCCGCTGGCCCACGTACCGCCCGATCTCAACCCGGAACTGGGGATGCGCCTGGAGATGGGCGGCGCCAGCGGCGAGCTGATCCGGGTGGTGGTGACCGAGATCACCGACAGCCATATCACCCTTGATGCCAACCCGCCGCTGGCCGGCAAGGATCTCACCTTCGAGATCGAACTGGTGGAGATCAGGTAGGGCCTGTTCGGGTCAGTCGTCCGCCTGGGCGAAGAACGCGGCATGGTTGGAGGTGAAGAAGGGCGGGTCGCGCCGGATGATCTCCCTGATCGCCGGGTGCCGCCTGAACTCCCGGTCGAGAAAGGTCCGGATCAGGCGACGGTTCCAGCCCAGCGGGTGGTGAAAGTCGTGATAGAGGGAGAGATCCTCCGGGTGCCGGTCGGTAATCTTCAGGTCTGCGGCTTCAGGGCTGCCCACCGGCAGGTTGAAGATGGCCAGGTTGAGGAAGGTGATACAGCGGTGATGGTCGGCGGTGAAGGCCAGCGTCTGCCGGGCGGCAGCGGGGGATTCCGCCGGGGTGCCGAACAGCAGGTAGACATAGGTGGCGATACCGGCACCGGCCAATGCCTGCAGAGCCTGTGCAGCAAGATCTATATCGATGCCCTTGTGCATGGCGTCCAGGACCTGCTGCGAACCTGATTCGATCCCCAGTTTCAGCATGACACAGCCCCCCTGCCGCAGCTGGCGGCAGAAGCCGGGGTCGGCGAGCTGCTCGCTGATCCGCGCGAAGCCGTACCAGGGAATACCCGGCGGCCGGGCGGCGAGCAGGCGGAGGAGGGCCGGGCTGATTGCGTTGTCGAGGAGGTGCAGCAGCCGGGGACGGTGGCGGGCGGCGAGACGTGCGATCTCCTCGACGGCCACCGGAGGCGGAAGCGGATGATACGGGTTCTCCTCGCTGGTCTCCGGGCAGAAGGCACATTTCCGCCAGTAACAGCCGGAAGAGGCGGCATGGGGCAGTATCAGGCCCGGCGCCAGATAGGGGAGTTCCGCAAGACCCGAGTAGTCGGGAAGTGCTCTGCCGGGTGGCCGTGATGCAGCAAGCAGATCCAGCAGGGGACCCTCGCCGGGACCGGCGACGAGGTGGTCGACCAGACCGGCGAAGGGGTTGCGCCAGGAGGGGTTCCTCATCCAGGTGGTGACCAGGCCGCCGCCGAGGATGATCGGAATCGACGGGGCATGCTCACGGAGAAAGCCGATGATGGCGAAAGCGGAAAGGGCCTGGCCGAGGAAATTGAGGGAGATTCCGATATGCGATGGCGTTTCTTCCTCCAACAGGCTGCTCAGGCGCGCTGCGAAATGGCGGTGGAAGATGTTCTGCCGATAGTGTTCGGCGGCCCGGAGCAGGTCGCTGCTGGCGACGGGGGAAAGCTGCCGGTCCTGGTAGTTGGCCAGCGACAGGGCGAGGCCGTGCTGGTTCCCGGCAATTTCGAGAATCCGGTTGCAATCCCGCAGCGCCCGCTGGTAGCGCGCCTCCTGGCGATACAGGTCGCTTGACTGCAGGTCACGGAGGTTGGCGGCAAGGTTCCGGGTGGCCCTCCTGCTCCAGGTGTCGTCAGCGGTCGGGGCCCCGTTGAGGAGGAACAGCTGTCCCTCGAGGTTGAGATCGCACACCCTGCAGGAAAGCCCGGCGCTTCTGAGCGCCGCCGCGAGGTGGGCGAGCGCCGCCGGTGGTTCGCAGGCTTTGGCCAGTGGTGGATGGATAAGGAGCATCGCGAGAGTGACGGGATGGATCGAGCCGGCAGACCGGGGATATGCCGGGTTCCCCGGGAGAAATTGACTTCGTCGAGACTGCTACTATATACTTGATGCAGAAAAATGGCCAGTGCTCCGTGCCGTCAGGGGCGGCTGGCCAGGTGTGGGGTGGCGGCAGCCGGGGGACTGACAGCGGGAGAACATGGAGCTAAACAGGCAGACAACCATCCTGACCATTGACGACGAGGCCGTCATCCGTCAGAGTTTCCACGCCTATCTCGAGGATTACGATTACCGGGTGCTGGAGGCCGCAAACGGTCGCGACGGACTCGCAATCTTCCGGCGGGAGCAGGTGGACCTGGTGCTTGTCGATTTGCGGATGCCCGAGATGGGTGGTCTGGCAGTGCTCTCCGCCATCCGCCGGCAAGTCCCGGAAATGCCGGTCATCGTCGTTTCCGGAGCCGGCGACATCAGCGAGGTGGTGGAGGCTCTGCGGCTCGGGGCCTGGGATTTTCTGCTCAAGCCGATCAACGACATGTCGATTCTCCGGCATGCCATTGACCAGGGCCTGGAACGGGCCCGCCTGATCCGGGAAAACAGGCGCTATCAGACGGAACTGGAGGAACGCGTCTCGCAGCAGACACGGGAGCTGACCGCCCTGAACCGCCGACTCTGCGATGTGGTGGAGACCACCAAGAGGCTGCTCGGCTGCGGCGAACTCCGCGAAAGCGGGGCGATGATCCTCGAGGAGTTCGCCACACTGATGGATGCCGCCGGCGGCAGCATCTACGAGGTGCTGGAAAGCGGTCTGCACCGCATCCACAGTCTCGACGCCGGCCACGCGGCCCCCTTCCTGCCTTTTCCGCTGCCCGCGGACAGCGTCTTTGCCAAGGCTCTCGCCGGTCGCCAACCCTTCTTCATGACCGACATCGCCGAGACCCCCCGGGTTTCCTCGAGCGGGTTTGCCCGCTATGGCGACGGGTCCTTTCTGGTCTTTCCCCTTTTCGGTCGGGAAGGAAAAGCGGTGGCAGTCATCTCCCTCCATAACAAGAGAATCCCGCCCTTCGTCGTCCAGGACCGGGAGATCGGGGCGATCCTGGCCTCCTACGCCTGCGAGGCCCTGCAGGCGGCCAGCGCGGTCGCCGCCATGCAGCGCAGCGAGGAGCTGATGCTGCAGGCCCAGAAGATGGAGGCGGTTGGCACCCTGGCTGGAGGAATTGCCCACGATTTCAATAACATCCTCTCTGCGATCGTCGGTTATACCGACCTCAGCCTGTTTGCCGGGGAATGCCCCGAGAACGTCCGCCGCAACCTCGAGCAGATCCGCCGCGGCAGCATGCGGGCCCGCGACCTGGTCCGGCAGATCCTTTCGTTCAGCAGGAGCGAAGACGCGAAAGGGGCCGCCGGGCCGGTGGATATCAGCTCGATCATCAAAGAGGCGATGAAGCTGCTGCGGGCGAGCATCCCCTCGTCAATCACCATCCGGCGCAATATCCCCAGCGATATCGGTCTGATCAGGATAGACCCGGGCCGGATTCACCAGGTCATCATGAACCTCTGCACCAATGCCGCCCATGCCATGCAGGGCGGTGCGGGAGTTCTCAGTGTGAGTTATTCCCGGATTGCGACCAAGGACGAGCACTTCGACCTGCACGACGTGGCGTCGCCGGTCTGTCTCAAGCTCTCCGTGGCCGATACCGGCAGGGGCATGTCGCCGGAGGTGATGGCGCGGATTTTCGACCCCTATTTCACCACCAAGGAGAAGGGGGAGGGCACCGGTCTCGGCCTGGCCGTCGTCCAGGGGATCGTCCGGGCCTGCGGCGGGACGATCCGGGTGGAGAGCGAGGAGGGTGGTGGCAGCCAGTTCCATCTCTACTTCCCCTGCCTCGACCTGGAGCACACCGAAACGACCGAGGAGCACCCCTTTGAGATGCCACGGGGCAACGAGCGAATCCTCTTCGTCGACGATGAGGAGACGCTGGCGGTGATGGCCGGGGAGATGCTCGGTAACCTTGGCTACACGGTACGGGTGATGACCAGCAGTGCCGCGGCGCTGCAGTGCTTTCTCAGCCAGCCCTATGCCTTCGACCTGCTGATCACCGACCAGACAATGCCGGAGATGAGCGGGATGGAACTGGCCAGGGAGGTCATCAGCCAGCGGCCGAGCATGCCCGTCGTCCTCTACAC
>CAYYWK010000218.1:0-5670 GCA_964475345.1 uncultured Desulfobulbus sp. | reverse complement strand
CCCGCGCCCATCTCGAGGCCGGCAAGGCCTGGGAGGCCGGCGCCACCGAAGAGGAGATGAAGGACATCCTCCAGGATATCCGGCACGGCCAGTGGCGCTGGGATTATTCGATCGCCGGCCACGGCAGCTACTTCCACAATCCGGAAGAGACCCTCAGCCTGCTCGGTCAGGCCATCGATCTCGCCCAGCAGGCCCGCCTGAAAACCGCCGCGGTGCTGGCCAAACACGGGGTGGTCGGCTACCAGGCCCCCGACTTCTCCACCAAGGAGAAGGCCCAGGCCCTGGCCGGAATCGACATGGCCAAGGAGATCGCCGACAAGAAGACCTTCAAGGCCACCCTGTGGCAGGAATGGAACAAGGAAGCCATCGACAAGGGCCGGCTCAACCCCGAATCGCGCAAGGGCATGAGCGACAAGGCTTCCTGGTCGGAATAATTTTCGGGGCCTACCCTGTTACCGTCCGACGAATCTGCAGCACACGATGCAGGTTCGCCGGATAGGTCCTGGCACTCCGTCTACAAGAGGGGCATTGATTGCAAAGGCAATCTCTGCCCTTTTTTCTTTCTCATTACCAAAGAAATTCAGCCAGTAGAAAACCAAGACCACGAGCATTTTGAAAGTGCACAATATTTCCCGTGAATCGAGACGTTTCCTGCATCCTCCCGTCATGCCCGCGCAGGCGGGCATCCAGGGCAGCCCTGTCTGTGGACTCCCGCCTGCGCGGGGGTGACGTATCCCAGCCGGTTCAAGAATGCCGCACAGGCTGTTCTCTTCGCTGTGCATGTGGATGAAGCAATCTCCGCAGGTTACTGACATGTGGTGATTCCGATATTCACGTGCTGAAAGAGGGTGGTAATCAGATCGTTCTTTGTTTCCTCCCTTGCCAGTCATTACCTGCTCGGTTGGCAAGACCATTTTTAAGATCTATTATAAGACCGATATAAAGATCTTTTAAAAGGAGGATTCAAATGGAAGCCATTCTTGCCAGCCGTTCCGCGAGCATATCCGAACTGAAAAAAAACCCTACTGCGTTGATCGATCAGGCAGAGGGGGAACCCATCGCCATCCTCAACCACAATCGCCCCACCGCCTACCTGATCCCGGCGGCAGCGTATGAAGCCTTGCTCGACAAGCTTGAAGACTATCAGCTTGGGCTGCTCGTCAAAGAGCGCCAGGCGGAAAAGCTCCAGGCGATAGAAGTGGCCATCGATGAGCTATAGGCTGAAGTTCCTCCCTTCCGCCCTCAAGGAATGGAAGAAGCTGGACGGCTCCATCCAGGCCCAGTTGAAGAAAAAACTGGCAGAACGCCTTCTCTCCCCGCACGTTCCGGCCAGTGCGCTATCGGGTTTCGAGAACCACTACAAGATAAAACTGCGAGCCAGCGGCTACCGTCTGGTCTATGAAGTCGTCGAGAACGAGCTTGTCGTCCTGGTCATTGCGGTGGGGAAGCGAGATAAATAAGAAGTCTATAGAAAGGCGCAGGGCAGGAAATAGCGGCGGCTGTGAACTACCGCGATGCAGTTCGGGAGTGTGCTGCAGCCCCAGAACGTCAGAAGAACTGAGACGGAATCGAGACCCTCCGTCTCAGTTCTTCCATTGTCGGCAAAGGCTACTTCTTCATCCGCTGGATTTCCTGCTGCCAGAAGGCCGGGCCGGTCTTGTGGACCGACACGCCGGAGCTGTCGACGGCGACGGTGACCGGCATGTCCTCCACCTCGAATTCGTAGATCGCCTCCATGCCGAGGTCGCCGAAGGCCACGGTCCGCGACTTCTTGATGGCCTTGGCCACCAGGTAGGCGGCCCCGCCCACCGCCATCAGGTAGACGGCGCCGTTCTTTTTGATCGCTTCGATGGCCGCGTCGCCGCGTTCGGACTTACCGATCATCCCCATCAGGCCGAACTGCTCGAGCATCATCGGGGTGTACTTGTCCATCCGGGTGGAGGTGGTGGGGCCGGCCGGGCCGACCACCTCGTCACCCACAGGATCCACCGGGCCGACGTAGTAGATGAAGCGGCCGTTGAAGTCGACGCCCTCCGGCAGCGGCTTGCCTTCGGCCGCCAGCTGCTGGATGCGGCGGTGGGCGGCGTCGCGGCCGGTAAGGATTCTGCCGCTGATCAGGAGAGTTTCGCCGCTCTTCCAGCCGGCGATATCGGCCTTGATGAGCCCTTCGAGGTTCACCCGCCTGACCTCGCCGCCGCCCTCGAGGGCGATCTCCGGCCAGGCGGCGATCGGCGGCGGGGTGAAGACCGCGGGGCCACTGCCGTCGAGATGAAAATGGGTGTGGCGGGTGGCGGCGCAGTTGGGGATCATCGCCACCGGCAGCGAGGCGGCGTGGGTCGGATAGTCGCGGATCTTGACGTCGACCACCGTGGTCAGACCGCCCAGGCCCTGGGCGCCGATGCCGAGGTCGTTGACGGCGTTGAAAATCTCAAGCCGCAACTCCTCCAGTTTGCTGGACGGGCCGCGCTGTATCAGTTCCTGGATATCGACCGGTTCCATCAGCGATTCCTTGGCCAGCACCATCGCCTTGTCGATCGTGCCGCCGATGCCGATGCCGAGGATGCCCGGCGGGCACCAGCCGGCGCCCATGGTCGGGACGGTCTTCTTCACCCACTCGACGATGGAGTCGGCCGGGGTCAGCATCGCCATCTTGCTCTTGTTCTCCGAACCGCCGCCCTTGGCGGCGATCAGCACCTCGACGCCGTTGCCTTCCACCAGCTCGGTATAGACCACCGCCGGGGTGTTGTCGCGGCTGTTGCGGCGCTCGGTGGCCGGGCCGACCACCACAGACTTGCGCAGCGGGTTGTGCGGGTCGCTGTAAGCCCGTCGCACGCCCTCGTCGACCATCTCCTGGACGGTCATGTCGGTGTCGAAGCGACAGTTCATGCCGACCTTGACGAAGGCGGTGACGATACCGGTGTCCTGGCAGACCGGGCGCCTGCCGATGGCGCACATCCGTGAGTTGATCAGGATCTGGCCGATGGCGTCCTTTGCCGCCGGATTCTTCTCGCGGAGGTAGGCGGCATGGACCGCCTGGACGAAATCGAGAGGATGGTAGCAGGAGATGTACTGCAGGCTGTCGGCGATGGAATCGATGAAGTCGGCCTTCTTGATGATGGTCATGGCGTATCCTTTAACAGGCTGGATTGAAGGGTAGATTAGCATGAGCTGCCCGTGTTCTGCGACTCCGCATACTACCGCGAAAGCGGCCGGACGGTCAAGAGGCGGTCTGTTCGCTGAGGCGGGGCTGAAGAGAAGCGCCTCGCAGCGCCGCCGGCGCATTTCCCGGTCGGCAGGTCGATCTGATCCGCCTGAGCCGGCAGGGTCCGGCAACGTTTCAGCGGCAGACAGGACCGCCGCGGCTCATCTGGTCAACAGGTTCAGGTTGGCCAGTTCGGCGAGGAGCTTTTCGGCGTGGATCGGTTTGGTGAGATAGGCGTTGCACAGGCTCCTGAAGGCGACGCTGACATTTTTCATGTCGCTCAGCGCGGTCGTCATGATGACCTTGGCGCCGACGGTGGAGCGGATTCCCCTCTCCTCCTCCAGGGCCCGTATGTTTGTGAGCGCTTCCTGCCCATCCATCTCCGGCATCATGATATCGAGGCAGACGAGGTCGTATGGTTCGCCCGCTTCAAGGGCGATCCTGAAGGCTTCGACCGCTTCCCTGCCGTTGACGGCTATATGGCAGGGGCCATGTTCCTGCATCAGCTTCTGGAGGAGCAGGCGGGAAGTGAAGTCGTCTTCGGCGATGAGGGTTTTCATGTGATCTCCTTGGTGTTCGATGGCATGTTCAATACGCCTGGACGGCATCGCGAAAGGCCTGCAGTTCCAGCTCAAATATTTCCAGGCAGGCCGTGCATCCTGCGCGATCGCCAGTGTCGGCGAGGGTCTCCAGCTCCAGTGCCCTGTCGACGAGTTGCGCGGCGCCAACGTTGGCCGATGCCCCCACCATGGTGTGGGCCTGACGCCGGGCCTTCGGCCAATCCCCATCGACCAGGCAATTCCGCAACGCGTCGATCTGTTTTGGGATATCTGTGAGGTATCCTCTGACAACCTCATTCACAAGCCCTGTGTCGCCCATCAGCCGCGAAAGCATCCCGGCCCTGTCGAAGACTGGCAGGGCCGGGACGGGGTTGTGACCCGATTCGGGGAAGGGTGGGTCGTGCGGGTCGCTGCCCGGTGTCTCCGCCTGGTCTTCAATGCCGTCGGGCAGCCAGAAATCGAGGATATCGGCAAGGACACGGGCGGTGGCCGGCTTGGCGATGAAGGAGTCCATGCCGGCGTCGAGGCACAGGTCCCTGTCGCTGTCCGAGGCGTTGGCGGTCATCGCGATGATCGGTACATGGTGGTTGAGCACCTGCGAGGAAGGGTCGCGGATGATCCGGGTCGTTGCCAGGCCGTCCAGTACCGGCATCTGCATGTCCATCAGGACCAGATCGTAGTGCCTCGATGCAAGGGCCTTCAGTGCTTCCCGACCATCGACGGCGACATCCGCTGCGATTCCGAACTTGCTGAGGATTGCCAGGGCCATATGCTGGATGGTGGGGTTGTCTTCAACGATCAGCACCTGCGCCGAGCCGGAGAGGGCGGCGAGCGCCTTCTCGAGGACCGGGTGGTGGCTGGTGCCGCGGGATTGGCCGTTATCGTCGCTTACGGAACTGCTCAAGACCGCCTCCTGAAGTGAGCGAATTCCCCGGTCCGGGAGATGCTTCGCGATGTATCATGACAAACCTGCATAAGCGTGCCCGGGACCGGCAGCTTGCCGGTGCCGCGGGCAGTCCCGGCCGGGAGAGGTTCCTGTTCAGCCCGCCGGGGAGATTTTCCGCAACCCGGCAGACTCATAAGAGGCCGACGGCCCGCATCGCTTCGCCTATCCTTTTTTCATCAAAGGGCTTGACCATGTGGTAGCGCGCGCCCAGCTGCATGGTTTTTTCCTTCATCGTGGCGCTGTCATGGGTGGTCAGCATAACCACCGGGGTGTCCTTGAGCTTCGGGTCCTTCTGCAGCCTGGCGAGGAGTTCGAGGCCGTTCATGTTGGGCATGTCGATATCCATGAAAACAATTGCGTAATTCTTCTGTTTGATACGTTTGAATGCGGCAAGACCGTCCTCCGCCTCGTCGACGGTGAATCCCTTGAAGGTCAGGAAGGATCGCAGAATAACCCGGTTCATCTTGACGTCGTCGACTATCAGTGCCTCTTTGCCCATCATATCACCTCGGAAAAGTGAGAATCTGCCATCTTAAGCCTCATGCAGAACCAGCAGCATTGTTTTCAACAGAGTTGCCGCGTCGATTGGCTTTTTCAGGAAATATTTGAATTCGTGGCTGAACTGGCTGACCCGTGCGGTGGTGTCGGGAAGGGCGGAGGTGATGATCACCGGGGTCTTCCTGGCATGCGCTGCGGCATGCCTGTCTTCCATCCTGGTTTTTTCACGGAGGAAAGTCCCGCCGTTCATCCGTGGCATGAACAGGTCGAGGAGGATGATCGCATACGGCTCGTTGCACCTGTAGGCCGCTTCCAGCGCCTGCAGGCCTTCGAAGCCGTTGATGCAGATATGTACCTCGCAGATCCCTGTCAGCACCCGTTCGATGATCAGTCGGGAGGTGAAATCGTCTTCGAGGAGCAGTACCTTGATGGCCCCCGGCGTCTTCAGAGTCGTCTGGGCGGTC
>CAYYWK010000217.1:0-5719 GCA_964475345.1 uncultured Desulfobulbus sp. | reverse complement strand
GCCAGACGGCCTTGGTGACGATGGCGCTGATGACAGCCAGGGTCAAGTTGGTCAACGGGCCTGCCAGGGCCACCCACAGCATGTCCCTGTGCGGGTTGCGGAAATATGCTGCGTTCACCGGGACTGGTTTGGCCCAGCCGAACTTGATCAGGAAGAAAGCGATGGTACCGATCGGGTCAAGGTGTTTGAGCGGATTCAAGGTAAGTCTGCCGGCAAGACGGGCCGTCGGATCCCCAAGTCGCCATGCCACGTAACCGTGGGCGAACTCATGAAGCGTGAGGGCGAGAAGGAGTGGCGGAGCCATGATGATCAGCTCGGTGATAAAATTGTTCATTGTAGGCCTGTCAAATGATGAAAGGAACTGTCGCTGCCTGAATTATGCTTGTAACACTAAGCATCCGGGGATGCGGCGGCAAGGGAGTCAAGGGGGTGGAGTTGCCGGAGGCGGGCTATTTCCTCTTCACGGCTGTTGATCTGATCATCGAGCCTGGCATCGAGGAGGTCGTTGAAGATCATCCTGAATTCCGGTCCCGGCCGATAGCCGAGGGCCATCAGATCGTTGCCGGTCAGTTCCGGGCGGGTGTAGCGCAGTTTGGTCACGTAGTTCGATACCGCTTTCTTCACCTGGTTCTTCCGCGCCAGGGCCATCAGGTAGAGCAGGCCTTCGATGCTCAGTTCCTTCAGTAGCCAGTAGATTTCACTATTGGCGATCACTTCCCTTCTTGAAAGCAGATTGACGGTCTTTTCCGCATGCGTTTTCTGCCAGAGCAGCCGGTCGGCGATTTTCTGGGAAATCTGGAAGCGGTTGCAGAACGCGGTCAGCACCTCGTCCGGCGAGCGGCTCATGATTGCCAGCAGGTAGACCATCCAGTTCTGATAGGGTTCCTCGAGGTACAGCAATCGGAACCAGGATATTGCCCGCTGGGTCTGATGCAGGATATGGAGGAAACGGCGGTCAATCTTCAGATGCGGCTTGAGGTCGGGCCAGAGGAAAGGGAAAAGGTTGAACTCGGCCAGGCGCTCAATGGCCGGGACCGGGTCCTCCTCACTGAGGATCAGCCTGAGTTCGGAGAAGAATCGCGGATCGTCGGTCTTGCCGAAAAGCCCCATGCTGACCGCATTGTGGATGAGGCGGCGGGTATGGGGGGCAATGTCGAAGTTCATCCGGGCCTCGAATCGGATGGCCCGGAAAATCCTGCTGGGGTCTTCCACGAAGCTGAGATTGTGCAGGACCTTGATGGAGCGGTGGCTGAGATCGTTCTGGCAGTTGAAAAAATCGATCAACATACCGAAATGCTCGGGATTGAGCTGAATCGCCATGGCGTTGATGGTGAAATCGCGGCGATAGAGATCGAGCTTGATAGACGACAGTTCGACGGTCGGCAGGGCCGCAGGGTACTCGTAGTATTCAAGCCTGGCGGTGGCCACGTCGATCTTGGTGCTGTCCGGCAGCATGATCATCGCAGTCCCGAAGCGCTCGTGGGTCTTGCTCCGGCCCCCAAGCCTTTCTGCCAGCAGCATCGCGAACTGGATGCCGTCACCTTCGATGACGATATCGAGGTCGAGATTGCTCTTCTTCAGCAGCAGGTCGCGGACGAAACCGCCGACGGCAAAGGCGTTGAACTGCAGTTCGTCGGCAACCTCGCCGATCCTCTGCAGCAGTTCGAGCATCGGTTTGTTCAGGCATTCGACAAGAATTGAGTTGAGGTTGCGCTTGCGCTCAAGCGACGGATGCTCCGATTCATGGAGAAGATCCTTCGGGAGATGGGCGGGATCGTTGACGAGACGGTTCAGCAGGTCGGTGCGGGTGATGATTCCCTGCAGGACGCCGTTGTCGACGATTGGGATGAGGCGCTGCCGGTGCTCGATGATCAGCTCCTGGATGTCGGCAAGCGTGGCGTCAGGTGGCAGAGTGGCGATGTCGGACGTCATGTAGGCGCTGACCGGCAGGGCGCCGAGGTCATGGTGGATGGCTTTCTCGACGATCATCCGCGAGATGATGCCGAGAATTGTCCGAGGCGGGATTGCTCTGCCTTCCTCGGCCACGACGATCGGCGAAAGCACGGGCATGGCGGTGATACTGTAACGGGTCAGGATCTCGTTGGCCTCGGCGATTGTCGTGTCGGAAGGGATGGTGATGGCAGGTTTGGACATCATCTCGCGGGCAATCGGTTGCGGCAGGACGTGACGGTGCAGCGTGTGGATCAGTTTCTCCTGGGCCTCTGTCATGGTCATTTCGCGCAGGGTGGCCGATGCCGCCGTGGCATGGCCGCCACCTCCCATGTCCCGGGCGATGATGCCGACGTTGACCTCGGCGATGCGGCTGCGGGCGATCAGGTAGATGCGGTCGGCCATCGAGATCAGCGCGAACAGGGTGTCGAGGTTCTCCATGTGCATGAATCGCCTGGCAATCATCGCGAACTCGTCCACATACGCCGGCAGTGACAGGGTGACGACAACGATCGGTATTCCCTGGATGGTATACTGGGTGGCCGTTTTCATCAGGCTGTGGAGGAGTTCGACCTGGCTGGTCGTCAGGTCGTAGGTGATGAATTGAGAGATGATGTCAAGCTTGGCCCCTTTCGCCAGCAGCCAGGCGGCGGCGATCAGATCCTCAGGGGTGGTGGTGAGATGGGTCAGTGAACCGGTGTCCTCATATATTCCCAGTCCGAAGATGGTTGCCTCCTCGGCGGAGATGTCGATGTCTCGCCGTTTCATCTCCTCGACGAGGATGGTGGTGGTGGAGCCCCAATCCTTGACTACCTCCAATTCCCCTTTGAGATCACCGGCGGTTGCCGGGTGGTGATCGTAGATGTGGACGCTGATGCCGGGATTGGCAAGGCAGCCGGCGAGTGGGCCGATCCGATCGATCGACCTGGTATCGACGACGATGAGCGTGGCTACCTGGGCCAGGTCGATATTTTTCGCCTTGTGGAATTCATAACGATAGAGCAGCGTCTGGGTGATGAACTCCCTGACATTTTTCTCCTGTGAACCGGGGAAGACCATGACGGCGTCCGGATAGAGCTTCCTGGCGGCAATCATCGAGGCCAGGCTGTCGAAATCGGCATTCAGGTGGGTGGTTATAACACGCATCTCGGGTGATTGCAGGATGTCGGTTGATGATCATGTCGCAGACAGTAAGGTGCTAATGTATACCATCGGGTGGAGAAAAACCCACGCGAATTAGCCGCGGGGATGGTATTTGCGATGGATCGACTTCAAACGGTCTTGATCGATATGGGTGTAGATCTGGGTGGTGGCGATGTCGGAATGGCCGAGCATCATCTGCACCGAGCGAAGATCGGCACCATGGGCGAGCAGGTGGGTGGCGAAGGAGTGGCGGATCATGTGCGGTGAGATGTCTTTTGCAATGCCGGCCGCCAGCGCAGTTTTCCGAATGATCTGCCAGAAACGCAGCCGGGTCATTGCCGTGCCCCTCGCCGTGACAAAGAGGAAGTTGCTGCGACGTCCGCCGAGGATTGCCGGTCTGCCGTGCTGCAGGTATTCCTCGATCTGCTCCCTGGCCTGGATGCCGAAGGGGATGAGGCGCTCTTTGCCGCCTTTGCCAAAGACCCGGACGAAACATGAGGTGAGGTTGCAGGCGGCCATCGGCAGGGTAACCAGCTCGGATACGCGGAGTCCTGTCGAGTAGAGGAGAAAGAGCATTGCGCGGTTGCGGCATGTCAGCGGAGAACTGACAGAGGCCGGGGCAAGCAGGCGGTTCACTTCGGTTGGCGACAGGGCCTTGGGCAGGATCTGGCCGCTCCTCGGCAAGTCGACGACAGCAAACGGATTGCTGTCGACCTGATCTGTCTGCAGCAGAAAAGAGAAGAGATGTTTCAGAGCGGAAATTCTTCTGGCATTGCTGCGATGACCGATTCCTTTTTTCCTGGCCTTCTCGAGGAAACGATGAATGACGGGGATGTCGACCTGCCCGAGGCTGGTGAGCGCAGAATTGTGGAGAAAAACCAGGAAGAAATCAACGTCGGCGGCATAGGCCTTGACTGTGTTTTCGGCCAGTCGCCTCTCGGAGATCAGGTAGTGCAGAAAGGATTCAGCGACAGCGGCAAGATGTTCGGGGAGCTGTGAGAAGTCGATCGTCTTGTGCGGAGGTGTTGAATCACTGATTGACTCAGCACAGCCCGGCAGATGACCGGACTGTGCCAGGGGATACAGTTACAGCGATTTACGGATGCGATTGAACTTGCGGAGCTTGCGGCGGGCCTCGGCTTCCTTGCGGCGTTTTTTCACGCTGGGTTTTTCGTAGTATTCCCGGCGCTTCAGTTCCCGCTTGATGCCGTCAATCTGCAGTTTTTTCTTCAGCTGTCGTATGGCGTATTCAAGATCGCCGCGAACTTCAACTTCTATCATCTGGGAGCTCCGTTGAACGAATTGTTTGCGTGGACCTGCCCGGGAAAAAGTATTGATTGACCGTCAGGGCAGACACATTTTCTGACAAGAATTTTTTTATATAAAGAGAAGAGCTGCTTCTGTCAATGGAATTCTTGGGTGACACCGGCCAAACCTCACGAAATGTCGGCCTCTATGAGGTGAAGCAGCTCTCATGGCTGATGCCGATCTTCGCCGTTTCCGGGGAAGATCTTGCCGGGATTGAGAATATTCTGCGGGTCGAAGAAATGTTTAAGGCCTTTCATGATTTTGATTGTTGTCTCGTTCAACTCAAGCGGCAGAAAAGCCGCCTTGCTGAGCCCGATACCGTGCTCGCCGGAGAGGGTGCCTCCCAGGGCGATAGCCTTACGGAACAGCCGGTCCTTGGCAATTTCGCCCTGGTGCAGCTGTTCTGGATCTTCCTTGTCGAGCATGATATTGACATGGATATTACCGTCACCGGCATGGCCGAAGGTGAGGACTGTCAAACCCGTTTCAGTCGACAACTGCTCCGTAAAGGCAACAAGATCCGGAATGGCGGTTCTCGGTACAGCGACGTCTTCGCTGATCTTGTGCGGGCTGAGGTTGAAGGTCGCCGGCGAGATCGAGCGCCTGGCCTTCCACAGGTCATCTATTTCATCCTGGCTGGCGGCATGGCGACAACTGCACTCCGCTTCGTCTGCGAGCAGATTCCTTAGGCGTTTCGCCTGGCGTTCGACGTCATCCAAGTCTCCGTCCAATTCAATCAGCAGCAGGGCTTGAGTGTCTGCAGGCGGTTTAGCCGACAGTCTCTCAGCAACGACCCGGATGGCGGTCCGATCCATGTATTCAAGGGTGCACGGCCGGATATTGCTGTTGAGTATCTTCGCAACCAATGCCGTGGTGATAGCCAGAGAAGTGGAGGTGACGAGGAAGGTTTCCTTATGTTCCGGCAGAGGCAGGAGGCGCAAGGTGAGCCTGGTAATGATGCCGAGCGTTCCCTCGGAGCCGATGAACAGGCGGGTGAGATCGTATCCCGTCACCCCCTTTTCGGTCCGGGTGCCGGCAGTCAGGATTTCGCCTGAGGCGAGAACTATTTCCAGGCCGATGACAAAGTCCTTGGTGACCCCGTATTTAACGGCTGAAGGGCCACCGGCGCA
This sequence comes from uncultured Desulfobulbus sp., assembly GCA_964475345.1. Lineage (GTDB taxonomy): Bacteria > Desulfobacterota > Desulfobulbia > Desulfobulbales > Desulfocapsaceae > Desulfoprunum. The sequence goes on along the minus strand of CAYYWK010000217.1, from coordinate 188 downwards.
TTCCGCGGCATTGCCCCCCACTGTGCAGAATTTCAGGCTTGCCGGGTCCGGTGGGTAAAAGAGGCCATGCTTTTTTGCCTCCTTCTGAAGGTCGCCGGTGATGACCCCGGGCTCGACGATGGCGATCTGATTGCGTGAGTCAATCTCAATGATCCGGTTCATCCGGCTGAGGGCGAGGACGAGCCCAC
>CAYYWK010000216.1:3953-5720 GCA_964475345.1 uncultured Desulfobulbus sp. | reverse complement strand
AGCACCCCCAAAAGGGCCCCCGAGCCCCCGCTCTAAATGGTATCGGCCTATGTTTTGTGCCAAAACGATATTCCAACGCCACCCCTGGGCCAGGGCTCTTGAGATGATGCGCAACGGCCAGGCGGACATGGTCACCGGCGCCGCCCGCACCGCCGAACGCGAGGAGTTCATGCACTACATCCCGGTCAGCTACTGCGCGGTCCGACCGGTATTCTACACCAGGAAAGGGCAGGGTTTGTCGATCCGCACCTATCAGGATCTCTACGGCAGGAAGATCGGCTACTCCCTCAACTCCGCCTATTTCGAGCCGTTCAATTCCGACACCAGGCTCGACAAGGTCGGCCTGTCCACCGAGCAGCAGCTGCTGCAGGTCCTGGCCCTGAAAAGGCTCGACATGGTGATCGGCACCGACCCCAATATTTCCTACGACACGGCCCGCCTCGGCTACAGCGAGAAGCTTGAGCCAACCGCCTACGCGCCTCCTGAAAAGACCGAACTGTTCATCACCCTGTCACGGAAATCGCCGGCGATGGCTCTGGCGCCGAAGATCGAGCTGGCGCTGCGGAAGTTGATGGATGAGGGCACCATCGGGGAGATACAGGAGCGATACCGCTGATGTTCCCGAAGAAAATCACCCACCGCCTGCTCAGCGAAGTCCAGTTCCTGATCATCGTCCTGTCGATGACCATCATGATCGCCGTGGTCGTCGTTTCCACCCTTTTTCTCTCCCACTCGAAGCTCACAAGCCTCCGCTCCCACTCGCTCCTTACCGCCGACGAACTGGCCTCCCTGCTTGAAATGCCGCTCTACAACGTCGACAACGAGTCGTCGGTACGGATCGCCAGGGCCTTCCTCTCGTCCGGGAAGATCTCCGGCATCGAACTGCGCTCCACCGCCGACGGCATCCTTTTCTCCGATCTCAGCGGGCAGGATTCCCCCCGCATCCCGCGGATCACCCGGGAGGTCTCGGCAAAGGACATGCCTCTCGGCTCCTTCACCATCACCTTCAGCGACGCCGAGATCAAGGAGAGCCAGCTGCTTTTTCTGCTGATCTCCCTGGCCATCATCGTCTCGGTGCTGCTGGCCAACATCGCCGCCAGCAGTTTCATCGCCAGGCGGGTGCGCCAGCCGTTTTCAACCATATTCACGGCCATCAGCAAGCTGGCCAGAGGCAATTACCAGGCCCAGATCGAGCTCACAGGCTACCAGGACATCAACATCCTGGTGAACCTGTTCAACGACATGGCCGGCAAGATCAACGCCAAGAACATGGCGCAGAAAAAAGTCGAGGAATCCCTTGCCGCCGAACGGCAGTTCCTGGTCGACGTCATCGACTTCCTGCCGGACGCCACCTTCATCATCGACAACGACCGCCGGGTCGTGATCTGGAACAGGGCCATCGAAGCCATGACCGGCATCGCCCGCCACGACATCATCGGCAAGGGGGATTTTGCCTACGCCGAACCGTTCTTCGGCAGGCGGCAGCCGATCCTCATCGATCTGCTCGACGTTCCCCGCGAAGACATCGAACGAGAGTACATATACGTCAAGCGGACCGGGACCTCCATTTTTGCCGAGTCCTTCACCACCCACATGAATGGAGGCCGCGGCGCCCACCTCTGGGGCGTGGCCGCACCGATCTTCGACCATTCCGGCCAACGGTCCGGGGCCATCGAGATGATCCGCGACATCTCCGACCTCAAGCATGCGGAAGAAGAGAAGATACACCTCCAGGAGCAGCTCCTGCAGACCCAGAAAATGGAGTCC
>CAYYWK010000216.1:0-3943 GCA_964475345.1 uncultured Desulfobulbus sp. | reverse complement strand
TGGCCCATGATTTCAACAACATGCTGACCATCATCCTCGGCCACACCCAGCTGGCGATGCTGGGACTGCCCGAGAACGATCCGGCTGCGGTGCATCTGAGGCTCGTCGAGGAGACCTCGCGTCGCTCCACCGATCTCGTCCGGCAGCTGCTGGCCTTCGCCCGCAAGCAGACGGTGTCGCCCAAGGTCGTCAACATCAACGGCACCATCGACAGGACCCAGGCAATGCTGAAGCGCCTGATCGGCGAGGACATCGCCATCTCATGGAAACCCGGCGACGGACTCTGGCCGGTGTGGGTCGATCCCAGCCAGGTGGACCAGCTGCTCTTCAATCTCTGCGTCAACGCCCGGGACGCGATCGCAGGTGTTGGCAAGATCGGCCTCGAGACCGCGAACATTGTCGCTGATGCCGATTACTGCCGCAGCAACCCGGAAAGCCTGCCCGGGGAGTACGTCATGCTCGCGGTGAGCGACAACGGCTGCGGCATGGACAAGGATACCCTCGACCGCATCTTTGAACCGTTCTTCACCACCAAGGCCATCGGCAGTGGCACGGGCATGGGCCTTGCGACAGTCTATGGAATTGTCAAGCAGAACAAAGGCTTCATCAACGTCTACAGCGAACCGGGGAAGGGAACGACTTTCAGGCTCTACCTGCCCCGTTTTACCGGCGAAGAAGCGGAGGCTGAAGAACAGGCGGAGCAACCGGACGCCATCGGCGGCGGCGAAACGATCCTGGTGGTGGAGGACGACGCGCTGATTCTCGATATCTGCCGGGAGATGCTGGAAAAGCTCGGCTACCGGGTGCTGCTCGCCGAAACACCGTTCAAGGCCCTCGAGTTGATGCGGGATGGCGGCGGCGAAATTCACCTGCTGGTGACCGACGTGGTGATGCCCGAAATGAACGGCCGCGACCTGGAACAGCGGCTGAAAGCGATCGACCCCGACCTGAGAAGCCTGTTCATCTCGGGATACACCGCCGACGCCATCGCCCATCACGGGGTCCTCGACCAGGATGTCTGTTTCCTGCAGAAACCGTTCTCTCTGCAGGACCTGGCGATCAAGGTGCGGATGGCGCTTGACGATACCGATGTCTCGCGACGCACAGCCTGAAAACTGAATGAAACGGGCGGAACTGCTCATCCCCGGGCAGTTCCCACCTACCCTTTTTCCATGGAGACCCACGGACATGGCTGACACCCTCTCGCACCAGGAACTGACAGCCCGCCTGACCCGGCTGGAGGCCATCAACACCGCGCTCTACCGTATCTCGGAGGCCGTCAACGCCACGACCTCGCTTAAAGAGCTGTATGGGAAGATCCACACCGCGCTCAGCACCGTGGTCGACACCACCAATTTCTATATCGCGCTCTACGAAGAGCGCGACGACAGCCTCAGCTTCCCTTATATCGTCGATTCGGTGGATTTCTGTTACCCGCCAGTGATCAACGTCAGCCGGACGGCCTCGCTGACCGCGGATGTCATCAGCAGCCAGGCGCCGCTGCTGATCTGCAAGGCGGAAATACTCGCCCGTCGCGCCGCAAGCGGCCTCGCCATCCCCGCCTGCACCCCGGCTGAGGTGTGGCTCGGCGTGCCGCTGAAGACGCCGCGCGCCACCATCGGCGTGATGACCGTCCAGAGCTACAGCAACAGCGATTGCTACGACCAGACGGACATGGATGTCCTGGTGTCCGTCGCCGGCATGGTGGCCATCGCCATTGAGCGAAAACGGGCCGAGGACGCGCTGCGGGAAAGCGAGGAACGCTACCGCCGGATCATCACCACCGTCCGCGAGGGGATCCTCAGCATGGATGCCGACAACAGGATAACCTTCGCCAACACCCACCTGGCCGGGATGTTCGGCTATACGATAGGGGAACTGGCAGGTCTGCCTTTCGAGGAACTGCTGTTTGCGGAAGACCGGCAGGATTTCGCACGCCGTCAGGGCGAAAGAGGACAGGGCAGGAGCGAGCAGTTCGAACGCCGCTTCAGAACCCGGTCGGGCAAGGAACTCTGGGCGATTGTCTCGGCATCGCCGGTCATCGGCGACGACGGCCGCTACGCGGGCTCCTTCGGCACCATAACCGATATTACCGACCGCAAGAGTGCGGAACTGGCGCTGCAGGAAACGAACCTGGCCCTGCTCAAGGCAATGCAGCAGATCAAAACCCTGCGTGGCATCGTCCCGATCTGCATGCACTGCAAAAAAATCCGCGACGATTCCGGATTCTGGAACCAGGTGGAAGTCTACGTCCGAGACCACACCGAGGCGGAGTTCAGCCACGGCCTGTGCCCGGAGTGCTCGAGCAAGCTGTATCCGGAATACACGGAGACCAATGAGAGCGGCAGTCAAACGGATGCCGGCTGAGTTGCGGCCGCAACTTGAAAGCGGCTCCAGCCCCCGCCGTTTACCAGCGCAGCTGTTTTTTCCGCCGCCTGAGCAGCAGCAGGGCGGGGATACCGGCCAGAGCAAGGCCCGCGGCCAGGCCGAGGAAAAACATCTTCCAGCCTCCGGGTGCGACTTCCGGCACCAGCCGGGCCTGCTCCTGCTTGATGGCGGGCTCGAGGGAAGGCGCCTGGGCAGTCGCCGGCGACTCCTGCCCGGCCGGGGATGTGGCGGGCGCAGGGGCCGCAACAGGGGCAGGTTCCGGTTTCGGGGGCAACTGGACGAATCCTTTGGCCAGCAGGTCCATCGCCCTGGCGTCGCGGACCTTGCGATCCTTGCTCCCCATGACGATGGCGATGACCCGGTTACCGCCCCTTTTCGCCGTAGCGGCGATGGAAAACCCTGCCGCCTGGTAGAAGCCTGTCTTCAGCCCGTCGCTGCCGTCAAACTGCTCAAGAAGATGGTTATGGTTGCGCATGATGAAGGTGTCGTTGCGAAAGCCCCGTTCCCTGGTCCCGGTGTATTTCAGGGCATCGGGACGGCTGACCAGCGCCCGGCAGAGCAGGGCCAGATCGCCTGCGGTGGTGACATCAGGTTCCTGTCCTTCTGAAGGAGGGAGACCATGAACCGAGTGGATGCGCGTATTCTTCATGCCCAGCGCGGCGGCCTTCTGGTTCATCAACTCGACAAATCCTTCCTTCGACCCGGCGATATGGACGGCGAGGGCGACAGCGGCGTCATTGGCCGACTGCACAGCCAGCGCATAGAGAAGGTCTTCAATGGAAAACTGCTCCTTGGGGTCGAGGTAGACCTGGGAACCGCCGGTCTTCGCCGCCTCGACCGTGACCTGGACCATCTCATCCAGGCGGTTCTGCCCCTGCTCGATCCTCTCGAGAACCACCAGCAGATTCATCAGCTTGATAACCGAAGCCGGGTAGACGGGGCTGTCGGGATTTTCCGAAAACAGCACATCGCCGCTGGCGGCATCGACAACCAGGGCGGAGACATAGGGGTCCCTGGCTAAGTTTTCCACCTTGGCGCGGGCGGACCAGCCCGTTTCCCCGGTCAGCATCAGAACGATCAGCACCACTGCAAGACGTTTCATCATATCCCTGATCAACACAGCATTCTATTTTTCAGTATTTCAACCACATAACGGCATAGCGCAACAGGCGCCCGCCCAGCTGCCGACCCAAGCCGGCACCGCTGTCCCGCCGTCTGGGTCAGGAACAGCCGCAGCCGCAGGATCCACCGCAGCCGCCATGTGAAAGGGCACGGGCAGTGGCTGCGACAACTTCCCGGTCAGCGGCGGCGGAGACCGCCACCACCTCTATCTTCAGATACACCTTTCCGAGTTTCTCCGACGCGCCCAGCAACCGCGCCAGGGCATCGTCAATATGCCCGAAATACTCGCACAGCGCTGCAGTTTTCAATTCCACGGACACGCTATCGCCCGGTTTTTTGCCAAAGAGCGCGTATTCGAGCGGGGTCAGGCCGCTGCTTGCCACCCCATGGACCCACGTGAACGCCAGCGGCGGACTGATCAGATCGGCTGCCC
>CAYYWK010000215.1:0-5722 GCA_964475345.1 uncultured Desulfobulbus sp. | reverse complement strand
CCTGCTCCCGGTCTTTTTCGACCTCGAGGAGGCCGGCATCAGCGGCCCCCAGGCCGAACGCCTGCAGCAGAACGCGCGTTACCTGCTTGAAAACCCGCATGTCAGCATCACCATCGAAGGCAACTGCGACGAACGCGGCACGAGCGACTACAATCTCGCTCTGGGGGAGAGAAGGGCGCAAAGCGCCAGGGATTACCTGCTGCAGCTCGGGGTTGACATGTCGCGGATGCGCACCAAGAGCTACGGTGAGGAACGGCCCCTGTTTCCCACCAGAGGCGAGGTCTCTTGGGCCGAAAATCGCCGTGATGACTTTGTCATCGACAACTAGCCCCGCTTCGCCCGGCAGAATCATCTGCCCGCCAGCCGATCCCTCGGCCGCCGGTCGCCGGCATGCTGCTGTCGGCCACCTCGCGAGAATTTCCTAATCCGCTGCCACCAGCCAGCCGATACAGGCTGTAACAGAAGGAAACAGCGACTGCAAGCCTGGCTGCCATCCGCTGTTCCCCGCAGGAACGACTCGACATCGTGTTTTTCTAAGCATCCAACCGGTGAGTGGCATGAGCGAATACACAGTGCAGAAGGGTGACACCATCGCCCGGGTTGTCCAGAACCTGCAGACCGACTGGCAGACCTTGCGCCGCCAGAATCCCGGAGCTGTCGGCAGATCCGGCCGGACCGGCAACTGGTTCCTCAGGGAAGGCGCCACCGTTAAGGTCGGTAACCGGGAGTTTTTGAAAACCCTCGACGAAGCCAGGCAGAACACTTCTTCGTCTGCAAAGCTCGCCGGCACGGAAGGATCCACCACCGCCGAGACCACCGCCGGCACCTATACCGTCAAAGCCGGAGACACTCTCTGGGATCTGGCGGTCAACAGGCTCCACGTCAACCTCGACGACCTGGTCCGGGATAACGGCATCGCCAACCCCGACATGATCCAGGTCGGTCAGCAGCTGAAAATCAGGCAAACCATCCAGCTTCCCTCCAGTGAAGTCACCGCCAGCTGGTATGGCAGGGGTTTTCACGGCAGGCCGATGGCCAATGGGCAGCCGTTCAACATGTACGCCAACACCATCGCCCACAAGGAACTGCCGCTGGGCACCGAGGTCGAGCTGAACAACCCGCAGACCGGCACCTCCATCAAAGCTGTGGTGACCGACCGCGGCCCGTTCATCGAAGGGCGGGACATCGACCTCAGTTACGGCCTGGCCCGGAAGCTGTCTTTGATTGAGGACGGCATCGGCAAACTGATCATGAAAGTCCTCTGATCTCCTGCATCCCGCATCTCAACCAGAAGGCAAGACCGGTAGGCTTTCCGGAAACCGGCCCTACCGTTTTCCCCTCTCATCGCAAAACTGCCATTGCGCATTCGATCCAGGATGGTTCGCCTTCCATGCTTGATTTCCCTCCGCTTCTGTATTACTTGGTATTACCATTATCTCCAGGCATCGGGAGGCCGAACATGAGCAAGAACCGCGAACGTATCATCACTTTCAAAACCGATGAAGACATGGCCGGCCGGCTGGACCGGATCGCCAACAAATCGGAGTTCATCCGCCGGGCGATTCTCTCCGCTCTCGAACACGACTGCCCGCTATGCAGGGGCACCGGCCTCCTCAGCGACGAACAGCGCAGGCACTGGCAGCATTTCCTGAGCTCGCACACACTTAGCCACTGCAATGAATGCAACGCAGTGCACTTCATCTGCAACAACAGACAAACTGAAGAACTCCAATAGGAGGATTGCCATGAAACTCTTTCAAAGCAGTACCCTGGCCATACTCTTCCTGCTCCAGACCGCATGGGCGGGCGCCTCCGCCCCGATGCAGGTCTTCGTCTCCATTCCACCCCAGAAATGGCTCAGCGATCAGGTAGGCGGCAATCTGGTCTCCACCAGTGTCCTGGTGAACAAGGGACAGGATCCCCACACCTTTGAACCCTCGCCGAAACAGATCGCCAGCCTCGCCAACTCCCGGATCTATTTCACCATCGGCATGGAATTCGAGCAGCAGATCTCCAGCAAACTCGGGAAGGCGGTCACGACAATGGCCATGGTCGACACCGCCAGCACCATCGACAGAATCCCGGCCTCCGCTCACGAAGAGGATGGGCACCATGACGAGCATGGGGATGCCGGCCACGAGGAGCATGCGGAACACGATGGGCACCCGGAGCACGACATGGAAAGTGGACACGGCCACCACCATGCCGGGGACGACCCACATGTCTGGCTCTCCCCCGCCAACCTGATCGCCATGGCCCAGGTCATGGCCGAGGCCATGAGCGAGGCCGATCCCGACCACGCACCGATCTACCGGCAGAACCTCGACACGACACGCGCCCTGCTGACCGAGCTGGACCGGGAGATCAGCACCGGACTTGCTCCTTTCAAAGGCGCTACTTTCTATGTTTTCCACCCTTCTTTCGGGTATTTCGCCAAGGAATACGGCCTGCATCAGGAGGCAGTTGAAATCGAAGGCAAATCCCCGACTCCCAGGCAGCTAGCCACCCTGATTGCCAGGGCAAAGGAAGACAAAGTTCGGATCATTTTCGTCCAGCCCCAGTTCGACACGAAAAGTGCCAGCGCTGTAGCAGCGGCCATCGGCGGAGTCGTGGAGCCGCTCGACGCCCTCGCCGAGGACGTCCCGGGCAACCTCCGCACCATGGCGATGCAGATCAGCAAGGCCCTTGCGCAGTCAACCCCGGCACAGCCATGAACGAAACCGCCGCCATCGTCATCCGCGACCTGAATTTTGCCTACGACGACATCCGCATTCTCTGCAATGTCAATCTCGACATCCACGCGGGTGATTCGATCTGCATCGTCGGCCCCAACGGTGGCGGCAAGACAACGCTGATGAAGCTGATCCTCGGCCTGCTGTCGCCTGACAGCGGCAGTATCCGCATATTCGGCGAAAGCCCCGCTGAGGCACGCCTGCGGGTCGGCTATGTGCCGCAGTACGCCAAATATGATCCGCAGTTTCCGATATCGGTGCTGGATGTGGTGCTGATGGGACGGCTGGCGGGAACCCTGCACAACCGGTATTCGACCACTGACAAAAATGTGGGGATGCAGGCCCTTGGCCAGGTGGGTCTCGCCGACCTGGCCGCGCGGCCCTTCGCATCGGTTTCCGGCGGACAGCGGCAGCGCACGCTGATCGCCAGGGCTCTCGCCTCTGGCGGCGAAATACTGATTCTCGACGAACCGACCGCCAATATCGATCATGAATCGGAGGTCAAATTCCTTGACCTCCTCAGAGACCTGAACACGAAAATGACCATTCTGATGGTTACCCACGAGGTCGGGTTTGCCTCGAGTTTTTTCAAACGGATCGCCTGTGTCAACCGGCAGGTGGTGATCCACCCGACCAGCGAACTGACCGGTCAGTTGATCCAGGAAATGTACGGCGGCGACCTGAAAATGATCCGCCATGACCACCGCTGCAGCGAAGAGGGACATCGCCATGATTGAGTTCGTTGCGGCCCTGACCGATCCCAACCTGCCTTTCTTCCGCTACGCCGTTCTCACCGGGATCTTCGCCTCTATCCCCTTCGGGATGATCGGCACCTATGTCGTGGTGCGCCGGATCAGCTACATCGCCGGCGCCATATCCCATTGCATCCTCGGCGGGGTCGGGGCCGGCCTCTACCTGCAGAACGCCCTCGGCGTCACCTGGTTCGGACCGCTGCACGGGGCTATCGCCGTCGCCCTGCTGGCCTCGGTGATCCTGGCACTGGTCAGCATGCACGCCAAACAGCGGGAGGACAGTGTCATCGGTGCACTGTGGTCAGTCGGCATGGCCGCCGGGCTGATCTTCATCGCCAGGACTCCAGGCTACAGCGACCCGATGAGCTATCTCTTCGGCAACATCCTGCTCATCACCCGCTCCGACCTTTTCTTCGTACTGGCGCTTGACGCCCTCGTCATCGGGGTCATCGGCTATTTCTACAATACCTTCCTCGCCCTCTGCTTCGACGAAGAGTACGCCCGGCTGCGCGGCATCAGGACCCACTGGCTCTACCTGCTGCTGCTCTGCCTGGTGGCGATGACGATCGTCCTGCTGGTCAGGGTTGTCGGCATCGTCATGGTCATCGCCCTGCTCACCCTGCCGGCCGCCATCGCCGGCAATTTCGCACGCAACATCCTACAGATGATGATGCTGTCCACACTCTTCTGCAGCATCTTCATCATCTTCGGCCTGGGGGTAAGCTACAGCCTCGACCTGCCGAGCGGACCGGTAATCATCCTTTTTGCGGCAGCGGCCTATCTGCTGGCCATCCTCGGAATGAAGGCACTGGGAAGGAAATAGGGAGCGAAACTTCTCAGCCCTGCTGACCCGGCTGATCAACGCTGCAGATAGCCATCAGGTCAAGGGCCGCATCGTAGTTTTCGCGCTTGTAGTAGAGGTCGCGGGAGGTGTAGCGTTCCCGGAAACGGCGATCGAGGTTGTGGATCTTCTTGCCGACTTCAGCCTGCAGGTGAAGCAGCAGCAGCTTGATCCGCCCGGCGGGGGTGGCGCCTTCCGGGCTCTGCTTGATTCTGGAGCGCTCGCGGATGATCCGGATGCGTTCGGCTTCAACGGCGTAGACTGGCTTGACGGCAAACAACCCGAGCAGCTCGACTTTGCCGAAATACCTGCCCAGCAGGCTTTTCAGCTCATCCGCGCTGTACTCCCGGACATGGAACAGGTTCCATGGCTTGGTACCCGGGTGCAGCCGCAGCGGCCCGTTGGGGGTGGTGAAGATCACCTTTCCGCCGGGCCGGACGACCCGCCGGATCTCCCCCAGGAACTGCTGGAGATCGACGATGTGCTCGATAACCTGGAAGCAGGTGATTATATCGAAACGTGCGTCGTCAAAGGGCAGCCTCCCGCCATCGATACAGATGAATTCAATCCCGGCGGGGCCATGCTGCCGGCGGGCGATATCGATCGCCTCAGGCGAGACGTCGACACCAACTACCCTTGCCCCCGCCCCCTTGATCAACCTCGTCCCGTAGCCGGTATTGCAGCCGAGATCCAAGACATCCTTGCCGGCGGCATAGAGGGCGGCCTGCTCGTAAGCCCGGCTGTGAATGAGATGGAGGACGAAATCCTTGTTGCTGGCGAATTTCTCCGGCTCAATCACCTCATGCTTCTCTGCCTGCAGGCTGACCATTTCCTCATGCGACAACATTGCTGCGCTCCCTTGCTTCCACCATCACCCCGCCGCAATCGGCCAGGTTCCATTATGGTGAGTATGTATCCACCCCGGGTTCAGTCCGCAAGGTCTTTCGACGCCAGCAACCACAGTTTTTCCGCCTCGTAGGAACTGCGGACGAAGGGGCCGGAGGCGACGCCGGCAAAGCCATAGGACAGCGCCTCGATCTGCAGCGCGGCGAATTCTGAGGGCGGCAGGAAGCGGGTGACCGGCAAGTTCGCCGGCGACGGTTGCAGATACTGCCCCATGGTAAGGATGTCGCAACCGGCGCGACGCAGATCTGCCCAGACCTGCCGCACCTCCACCGGCGATTCACCCAGACCGAGCATCATCCCCGACTTGCAGACCATTTCCGGGCTGACGCGCTTGACCTCCGCCAGCAGCGCAAGCGATCGCGAGTAGCGGGCCTGCGGCCGGACCTGCGTGTAGAGCCGGGGAACCGTCTCGACGTTGTGGTTGAGGACCTGCGGGCCTGCGGCAAGTATCGCCGACAGGCAGTCCCAGTCACCCTGCAGATCGGGGATCA
>CAYYWK010000214.1:0-5723 GCA_964475345.1 uncultured Desulfobulbus sp. | reverse complement strand
CAGGGTGACGAGCAGCCCCTGCAGCAGCGGACCGGCGGCGATCGCCCCGGCATCGACAGTCAGCAGGTAGCGGGGAATCCTGTACCACTGCCAGTTGTAGCCCATGTCCTGCGAGCCGGCAAAGAACACCATTCCCCCCCCGGCGAGGAGTGCCGTCAGCAGGGCCATGTCGAGGACCGGTGAGCGCAGCAGACGGCGGAAACGTCGGCGCAGGGGATGGGGGAGGGTGTGGGGCATCGGAAGCGGTATGAGAGACGACTTGTCGTTATAATAATCAATATTATTAAAAGACTACCTGCATGGAGCAAAAAATGCCAGGGACTTTTGCATCGGCGCTGATTTTTGGGGGCCGGCAGCGCCGATGGGTGGAGCGGCAACGGGTGGTGGCCGGCAGAGTGAGCCGGATGGTCCTCCGGGCTATTTACTTTGCCCGGATGCGGCTATACAATGAAGAAAAGGCCGGAATGGTTCGGAGATCCTTGTGGAGGACGGTTGCCGGCCGGGCTACAGCGGAGAAACGGTTATGAAGATTGTCATTGTTGGCGGCGGAGCGATCGGCAGATTGTTTGGCTCTTTCCTCGGCAGGAACAGCAACGAGGTGACCTTGGTCGACATCGACCGGGAAGTGGTCGGGGCGATGCAGGCCCAGGGAATCGGGGTGATGGCCCCCGGCGAGGACGACCCGGAGGTGGTGACGACGGTGCCGGTCAAGGCCATCAGTGACGGTTCCCAGATCCACTCCTGCGATCTTGTTCTGCTGATGGTCAAATCGTTCTCGACCCGGGTGGCGGTGGAGAGTGTCGCCCATCTGGTTTCGGAGAGGTGCCCGCTGCTGACGGTGCAGACGGGGCTGGGCAATATCGAGGCAATCGGCCGGATCATCCCGGCAGAGCATATCCTGGCCGGGCTGACTTTCATGTCCGGGACATCGCTCGGCGGGGCCACCGTCCGCCATGGCGGCGACGGCCTTACCTATATCGGCGAACTGGACGGGCGACTCAGTCCGCGGCTGGAAACGGTCGCCAAGCTGTTCAACGACTGCGGCATCAGGACCCAGGTCTCGCGGCGGGTGGTCGGTCGCCTCTGGTGCAAGGTCATCGTCTACGCGGCGATCAACCCGCTGTCATCGATTCTCAAGGTCCCCAACGGCTGCCTGACCGACCGGATGGAATCGATCTCCCTGATGAAGCGCCTGCTCGACGAGGGGAAACGGGTTGCCGAGGCCTGCGGCGTTGAACTGCCCTGCACGGATCTCTATGCCGATCTTTTCGACGCCTGCCGGCGCAGTTCCAACAACCTGTCGTCGATGCTGCAGGACATCCTCAACGAGCGGAGCACCGAGATCGAGGCCCAGAACGGGGCGATCTGCCGCTACGCGGATGAGCATGGCATCGCGGTGCCGACCCAGCAGACCATCTATGAACTGATCAAGCTGTTCGAGAAGTGGCGGCCTGGTCTTGAGCAGTTGTAAAGAGCGGCCTCGCGGCGGCGGGGCAACCTCAGCCGGAGAAATGACATGGATGACTGGTTCAGGTTCCTGATTGCGATGGACAAGTCGGAAACATCACGGCGGGCGGTGCGCTATGTCGGCCAGATGGCCCTCGGGCTGGCGGAGAAGCACATCTGCCTGCTCCACGTCTACCCCGAGCCGCCCCCGGATTTCTACACCACCGGGGGACAGCTCGACCGCTACCAGATGCTCAAGGACGAACGGGCCGGTCTGTTTCTCCAGGATGCGGCTATCATCCTCGAGGAGATGGGGATCAGCGGCCGGGAGATCAGCCAGAAGATCTGCATGGCCGAGGGCAGGACCATCAGCCAGATGGTGCTCGAGATACGCAAGGAAGTGGGCTTCGGCACGGTGGTGACCGGCAAGCGCGGGGTGTCCAAGGCCGAGGAATTCCTGTTCGGCTCGATTTCCAACGCCCTGGCCCGCCATGCCCGCGATTTCACCGCCTGGATCGTGGGGTAGCCGATGATCGACTGGAGCCTCTTTCCGCTGCGCATCCTGGCGCGGCTCAAGGAACACCCGGCCATCCGCGGCGGCCGGCGCCAGCCGCGAATATGGCGTGATACCAGCAATTTCACCAGCATCGACTATGGCGATATCATCCTCGTCGACAACCGCTATTTCCTGGTCACCGGCTACACCCGCGAGGGCCGTTTCGGCATCGACGACCAGCCGAAGCAGTGGGTCCCGAAGGTACAGGATCTCGAGACCGGGGAGTCGAACATTCTCAAGCTGGTCTTCCATGAAACCTACAGGATACGCTTTGGCGAACTCGAGGTGACCTGCTACCGCAACCCGGAAAAAGAAGCCCGGGTGCTCGAGCTGGTCCGCGGCAACCCCTCCTTCATGCAAGGGTACTCGGCCCTTGACGAAGCTGACAATCTGGTGCGGATCCTCGACGTGGTGCCGGGCAACCGGATGGACAAGTACCTGCAGAAGCTCGGGGAGACCCATGAGGAGTACTTCCACCAGCACCTGCCCGGCGTCCTCGAACGTTTCCTGGTCTCGATCAAGGCGATAGCGCTCCTCCACAGCCATGGTCTCAGGCACGGCGACATTCGCCGGGACCATATATTTGTCGACTGGGACCGCGGCCATTTCCTGTGGATCGATTTCGACTACGACTTCTACCTGCCTGAGCGGCCGTACGCAATTGACCTCTTTGGTCTCGGCAACGTCCTGCTCTACATCCTCGGCCGCCGCAATTTCCGGGCCCAGGACATCCTCCAGGATCCGGCTCTGGGGAAACGCGTCTATGACTCTCTGGCGGTGGAGGACATGTCGCTCCTGGCCCAGGACCGTCTGTTCAACTTGAAGAAGGTGTATTCGTACATCCCGGATGCGCTGAACGACATCCTCCTCCACTTCTCGCTGGGGACGTCGGTGATGTATGACTCGGTGGAGGAACTGCACGACGACATCGCCGCCGCGGCTGCGGAACTCTAACAGCCGGGCGGCGGGAATTTTCAGACGGCCAATTTCGCCCTGGCCATTTCGGTGATGGTGCGGAAATCGATCTTGCCGCTGCCCATCTTCGGCAGGTTTTCGATGACCAGGAAGGTTTTCGGCAGGGCGATCTGCGGCAGTTGGGCCGCCATCTTCTTCAGCGTCGCCTTTTCGTCGAGCTGGGCGGTGACCACGGCGACGATCTTCGCCCCCTTGATCGCGTCGGGGACCTCGACCACGCAGCACTCCACGTCCTCCGGCAGGGTTTTCTCGAGGATATCCTCGATCTTCACCAGCGATACCATCTCGCCGCCGATCTTGACAAAGCGCTTGAGCCGGCCGACGTGCCAGAGATAGCCGTCTGCGTCGATGTTGCCCATGTCGCCGGTATCGTACCAGCCGCCGCGGATGTGCATCGTGGTCTCTTCGAAATCGTCGAAATAGCCCTTCATCACGTTGTCGCCCCTGATCAGGATGCGGCCGTCTTCGCCTGTGCCGCAGGGCTCGCCGGTCTGGTAGTTCTCGATCCGCACCTGCACGCCGGGGATCGGCTTGCCGACGCTGCCCGGGCGGTTGAAGTCCGGGGTGTTGGCGGAAATGACCGGGGAGCACTCGGTGGCGCCGTAGCCCTCAAGCAGGGTGACGTTGTGCTTGTTCTGGAATCCTTCGCGCAGGGCATCCGGGCACTTGTCGGCCCCGGCAAGGGCGATGCGCAGGCTGTCGAAATCGCCGGGTTCAGACTTGCGCAGGTAGCCCCAGAAGAATGCCGGGGTGCCGACCAGGAAGGTCGCCTTCTCCTCCCGGACGATGGTGCAGATTTTCTTGAAATCAAGCGGGTTGGCGTAGGTAAGCAGGGTCATCCCGTGGTAGACCGGCAGCCACAGATTGGTGGTCATGCCGAAGACATGGAACAACGGCAGGGTGCACATGAAGATGTCATCGCTCCGGAACTCGAAAATCGGGGTGACCGACTCGATGTTGGCGAGGATGTTGCGATGACTGAGCTGGACCGCCTTCGGGTCCTTTTCGCTGCCGCTGGTGAACAGGATGACCGCGGTGTCTTCCGGGGCGCCGCCATGGACCAGTTTTTTGACCAGGCCGGTCGGCAGTTTCGCGATCAGCGCGGCGACGAGCTTCTGCAGGCCGGTGATCCCGGCCATGATATCCTCGATGTAGACCATCCCCTCGACGTAGGGGCATTCAATCTTCTCGAGCAGCGCCTTCGAGGTGATGATGGTCCGGAAGGCGCATTTGTTCTGGGCGTAGCGGGCGTTTTGCTCGGCCCCGGTGGAGTAATTGATCATCACCGGCGTCCGGCCGCTCATCAGGATGCCGTTCTTGACCAGGATGCAGCCCAGCGAGGTCGGGATCATCACCCCGATGAAACCCTTGTCGAGCTTGCGGAAGATCCGCGACAGGAGGATGCTGGCAATCAGGGCCCGGCCGTAGGTGAGTTCCTTGCCGGTAGAGAAATCACGGATGCCCAGTTTCTTCTCGAACTTCTTGGCTACCTCGATGAAGCAGTGATGTAAAAGCACAACGGCCTCCTCTGTTCGTTCTGTCCTTCTGTACAGCGTTCTCAGGTGATTGGCGCGCGCCCGGCCGGTCCGGCCGTTGAAAGATCCAAGTACCACGTTTCACCCGCTTTGGCAACGGCAAGTGACCGCCGTCCTTCGCCGTCTGCCTGCTGCAAGTCGGCGACAGCAGCCATCGGTGCAGAAGGGGTCATTTTTTTCCTGGAAACCTGTTGGATCCTGTTTATGGTAGAGAGCACACGGCATTCTGCGGATGTCTGCCACCCATTGCCAACCTTTTCAACACGGAGATGAAATACAATGCGGAAAATTACCTCGATGACAATGCTCGTCTCGCTTGTCCTGCTGATCCTTAATTCGATCGTCCTCTATGTCGTGCCGGAGGGCCGGGTGGCATACTGGGCCGACTGGCGTTTCTGGGGGCTGACCAAGACCGAGTGGGGCGACCAGCACGTGACGGTGGGGTTTCTCTTTCTGGCCGCCGGTCTTTTGCATATCTACTACAACTGGGCCGCGATAAAGAGCTATCTGAAGAACAAGGTCAAGGAGATCAAGGTCTTCACCCTGCCGTTCAACGCCGGGCTGGCGGTGACGGCACTGGTGGCGGTGATGACCTATTTCCACGTGCCGCCGGTAACCCTGGTCCTTGACCTGGGCGCCCATTTCAAGGAGGCCGGTGCGGAGAAGTACGGCGAGCCGCCCTATGGTCATGCGGAGCTTTCCTCGCTGAAGATGTTCACCCAGAAGGAGGGTATCGACCTCGACAAGGCCATGGCTCTTCTGCAGGAGAAGGGGCTGAAGGTACAGGGGCCGGAGCAGACGCTTCTGGCCATCTCCCAGGAAAACCGCTTGACCCCGCAGCAGGTCTACATGGTGATCAAACCGGCGTCGCGGGTGACGGAAACCGCAACCGGAGCTGCGCCGGCCTTTCCCGACGAACCAAAACCGGGGTTCGGCCGCAAGACCCTCGAGGAGGCCTGTGTTGAGCTGAAACTGGAGTATGCGACGATCGCTGCCGGTCTCGCAACGAAAGGTCTGAAGGTCGATCCCGGCAAGACCATCCATGAGATCGCCGAGGCCAGTGGCAAGGAGCCGATGGAGGTTTTCGAGGCGATACGCGGGGTGGCGCTTGGCGAATGATCCGCTGAGGGCCCCTGTTGCCGGCGGCCAGGGCCGGCAACAATTCACCTTGTCAGGGGCAGGGCAGCGGAATACAATGGAGGCTTGGATTT
>CAYYWK010000213.1:0-5750 GCA_964475345.1 uncultured Desulfobulbus sp. | reverse complement strand
GCCGTACGCTGTCATGGGCCAGGCCGATACGAGGCACCATGAAGGACGAATCGGGGATATCGAGCGGCGACCGGGAATCGGGCAGATCCTCCATGAAGCGGACCATGTCGTAGCCGAGAAAGCCGACGGCTCCGCCGCAGAATTTTGGCAGGCCTTGCACCTCGGCGGCCTGCAGACGCTCAACCAGCGAGCGCAGGGCTGCCAGCGGGTTGGTCCGGGACTGCTCCTCCATAGCCTGCCCGCCATAGATCTCGGTGATGGTAACCAGGTCATGGCTGGAGACGAAGGTCACCAGGGGATCAAAACCGATAAAGGAATAGCGCCCCCACTTCTCACCTCCCTCCATGCTCTCGAACAGGAAGACATGGCTATGGTCGTTTGCGGTCTTGGCAAAGAGGGTCAGCGGGGTATCGAGGTCGGCAATGATCTCGGTGCCCACCGGGATGAGCTTCGACGAGGCGGCAAGAACAGCGAAATCCTGCTGCGAAGGGAAAAACGTTCGTTGCGGCATGGCCTGATGAATTGCAGAAATACATCGAAAAATCAGTGCAGGAACACGAATGATTCAAGGAGAATAACAGGTAGCAAAGCCTGTTGTCCAGCAACTTCACCAACTGCCAAGAAAAAAAGACCATGGAATCGAGCAATTCCATGGTCTTTTCTCATTCTGCCCCGGACAATTGCTGCCCCGGACTCGATATTCAATCCCGATCAGGCTGCGCTGCCAACCTTGTTGACACTTCTCGTCAGGCGGGAAATCTTGCGTGATGCGGCCTTTTTGTGGATGGTCCCTTTCGATGCGGTCTTGGCAATGACGGGGATTGCCTGCTGCAGTGCCTCCCTGGCCGCTTCTTCGGAACCGCCTGCAATGGCTTCGTTGACCTTGCGGATGATGTTTTTCATCTGGGACCTGTTGGTCCTGTTGCGCAGACGACGATCCTGCGACTGCCGGTTTCTTTTTTCAGCGGATTTGTGATTGGCCACGAATGCATTCCTCCTGTGTATATCTCGCGTATAGGTAACCGCAATGACGGTCAGACAATTGACTACCAGCCCGGCCCGGCGCGGGGTTCGGACCGGAACTTTTCAAAAGAGTGATATTTCTACTGCACAATCAGTACAAAGTCAACCGATATCCTGAGCATACGTCTTTTTTAAAACCACTATAGGCACCGCCATCTATTGACACGGTCACTGCAATTGACACGGTCACCGCATATGGAATAACATAAGGTGCAGCAGCAACTGGATAGACAGCCACGTGATTTCTTCCGGTCAACATTCTCAGGATGCAGCATGGGTTTCCCAAAAGTACTGTTCAGAATCGTCGAAAGCAGGAGCTGCCCTCTCTATGAGTACAACGACAGTTTCCAGCTGACAGGTATCGCCATTCCCATCAACAACGACAGTGAAAACACCTTCATCACCACCGCCATCATCAACTTTCCGCTCGGCAAGAAGGCATGCAAGATCCTCTATGGCGATCTCAGCAAGATCATCATCCAGTACGAACGCGGCGACAAGATCCCGGTATGCATGATCAGCTGCAGCGGCTGCACCGGTTCCATAAAACTCGAGCACACCAGGGACGAAGACCTGACGCAGGGCAACGGCATCGAAACCTATTCCAACGAGCTGGCCTCGATGATGCACGTGCTGAGCGGCTTTGCCTTCTTCAAGAATATCGACGACAAGCACCTCAACACCGTCATCCAGTACTTCAAGCTGAGCAAATACGGCAAGGGTGAAATCGTCATCCGCAAAGGAGACCCCGGCGGGAATTTCTACATCATCGTCTCCGGCACCGTCAATGTCCTCAACGATGCCGGAATAAAGATCTCGACCTTGACCAAGGGCGATGTTTTCGGCGAGATGAGCCTGATCTGCAACGAAGCCGTCAGCGCCACCATCCAGGTCACAGAGCCGACCTCGATACTCTACATCGACCACAACAACTTCAAGAAGATTGTCGACCACTACCCCGGCATCCAGCTTTACTTCTCCCGCCTGATGGCGGAGAGGCTGAACAAGTCCAACAAGATCAGGGCGGAAGACCTCTCTTCGGGAATGATCGGCAACCTTTCGGAAATCCCGGCCGAGGCCTTGTTCCAGACCCTGAACATGAACAGCAAGACCGGCATCCTGACCATCAGCCAGCTGACCAAGGGGACTGCCAGATTCTCGTTCCGGCAGGGCAGCCTGATCAAGGCCAAGTACGCCGATTATGTAGGCGATGTGGCCTTTTACCAGATCCTCAAGGAACAGTCGGGCTGGTTCCGCTTTACTCCGGGCATTCCGCCGGAGGATTTCGAGACCCCGGAAATCGGTTTTTTCATGAAACTGCTGATGGAAGGGATGCGCCGCCTCGACGAAGGCCGCGGCAAGAAAGTCAACTGACCGCCTATTCCAGGCGGCCGTGATAATTGAAGGTCGGCAGTTTCGGGTGGCGGCCGGTGCCGGCCAGCTTTTCCCGCAGTTCTGCCGCCATCTGTTTGTCCGCCCGTTCCCCGCGGATGTCCACCACCACATAGTCCAGCCCCATCCCCTTCAGTTCGCGCAGATACGGCAGCAGCGAAAACGGCCGCGTGGAATGGGTTTGGGTGAATCCCTCCTTCCTGCGGATGACGAAGGATTCCCCCTTCGGGCTGAGAACCGGCCGGTCGACCGGAAAGTGCGAGGCGGCGATGCGGGCCGTGTAGAGGGCCGGCGCTCCGTAGACGGTCAGTCCCAGTCGCAGGCGGCCTCCCTCCCCGCCCCTGTTCGATTCGGCAGAGGCCCCGCGGTAGCCACTGATCAGATCGCCCAGGCTGTCACGGTCCGCCTCGATACACAGCTGCACCGCCTGCATGCCTGCTTCTTCAGCGGCGCGGAGGGCTTGGCTGTTGAGCAGGTTGAGGGTGAAGTCGCCGAAGAGATGTACCCGCTCGCCAGCAAAAAACGCCGCCTGGCTGATGTGGCTGAGCTGGAAAGACCGAAAACCGCTGCGCAGCAGATTCTGGATCTGCTTGCCCCATTTCCCCAGGTCCTGTTCGTACATGACCGGCGGCAGGGACCACACCACGCTGCGGGCCTTGCTGCCCAGATTGCGCCGGATCTGTCCGGCCTGGCTGAGCAGTTCCTTCTCGCAGGACAGCAGCAGGCGATCGGGAGCAGCGGCCAGGCAGGCCTGCAAGGCCTTCAGCGAATCGGTCTGCAGCCACCATTCGATGCCGCTGCCGGTGACGGCTTGCGGATTCCCGCGCCGGGAAGGCCTGCGGTTTTCCGCCAGCTGAACCTTTGCATCTCTGTCATCTGCGGGCGGCACGACTTCCCTGAGGATCTTCTGCAGACGGCGCGACAGGGAGCGCCGGTAGGTATCGAGGTCCTTTTTCACCGCCGCAACAGGCAGCTGCTCGGAACGTTCCGGTTCAACGGAGGCAATATCGACCTTATAGAGCTCGACGGTCTGCCCCTTTTTCGGTTGGGATTCCGGTGGCAGGACGATCCGAACCTGCATCCCCGCATGGGCAGCAGTGATGGCCTTTGCCCCCGACAGCAGTTCCTTCAAGGTGAAGGCAAACCTTTCGCCGGAAGGCTCGAGATGCAGACGCAGACGGTCGCCGACACAGAGATCCTCTTTCAGGGTGAGGGCGCACTGCGACCTGCCCCCCTTTGCACCACTCTGTTCCGCCCGGCCGAGATGCATGCCGATATTCCCTGAATGATAGGGGGTAATGGCCTCCCGAGGCTGGGGTGAAAAAAAGTATCCGGTCGTTACCTTGCGGCTCATGGCCCTGCGCACCATCTCCTCCGCGCCGGCCAGGGCATCTTCCATTTCATCGGCTGCGGCGTCGAGGACCAGGCGGTAGGCACCAACCACCGACCGTACGTAGTGGGCCGAACGCAGCCGTCCTTCGATTTTCAGCGAGGCAACACCGATCTCCCTCAGCATGGGGATGGCCGATAGGCCGCTGAGATCGTTCATCGAGAAGAGGTACGAGCCGTTCATCTTTCCGCCGGCTCCGCCCCTGCCTTTACCGGGGGCGGCATAGGCCCGCCGGCAGGGCTGGACGCAGCGGCCGCGCAGGCCGCTCTTGCCGCCGAGAAAGGACGAGAACAGGCAGAGTCCCGAGTAGGAGAAGCACATCGCGCCGTGGACGAACACCTCGAGATCTACCTCGACCCGGCTGCGGATCATCGCGATTTCCTTTGCCGTCAATTCCCGCGCCAGCACCACCCGTTCGCAGCCGAGTGCCGCCAGGTACCCTGCGGTCTGGGAGGTGGTGGCGGTCGTCAGGGTCGAGGCGTGCAGTTTCAAGCGCGGGAAATAGCGGCGAACCAGGCGGACGAGGCCCATATCCTGGACGATCAGGGCATCCGGGGCGATGTGGTCGAGCAGGGCCAGCTGTTCGAGCAGCAGCGGCAGCTCCCGTTCGAGAACCAGGCTGTTGGCGGCGACATAGAGTTTCTTGCCTCGTTCATGGCAGAAACGGTTCATCGCCCCGATTTCCTCGAGGCGCAGGTCGCGGGCCAGGTTCCTGGCATTGAAGCCGGGGGCGCCGACGTAGACGGCATCTGCTCCGGCCTCGATGGCCGCGTGGAAGTTCTCTATGGTGCCCGCGGGGGCCAGCAGTTCCATGCCGGTGATCAGCTCTCGATGACGACTTCGTCGTTGCCGCCCCGTTCATGGAGCAGCACCTGGATTCGTTCGCTGGGCAGCACGGTGGTGACCATGCCGGTGAAATCCGGCTGGATCGGCAGTTCCCGGCCGCCGCGGTCGACCAGCACCGCCAGCTGGATGGAGTGGGGCCGGCCGAAATCCATGATCGCGTCCATCGCCGCCCGGATTGTCCGGCCGGAGAAGATCACGTCGTCGACCAGCACGAGATTGATGTTGTCGACATCAAAGGGGATATCGGTGGTCTTGACCACCGGGTTCTGGGTCATCAGGCTCCAGTCGTCGCGATAGAGGTTGATATCGAGGCTGCCGGCAGGAATGTCGCGCCCGGTCTGCCGACGCAGCACCTCGCCGATCCGCTCGGCCAGGAAGACCCCACAGGTGTGGATGCCGACGATCGCCAGCTCCGCCAGATCGGCGTTACGCTCGAGGATCTGCATGGCTATCCTGGTGATAGTAAGGTCTATCTCCTGGCGGCTCATGATGACACGCGACTCACCCTTCACTTGCCCACCCTTTTCCAGAAATACTCGACACCCTTGGCATCGACGAGATTGATAGCCTCCGGGAAGGTCTCACACTCCGCGGCAAAAACCCGGGCGGCGATATCATCTATGCTGTCCCGGTCGTCGATGGCGACGCATTTCTGCAGGATGATCGGCCCTTCATCATAATATTCATCGGCAAAATGCACCGTGCAGCCGGTGACCGTGCACCCCCGCTCCTTGACAGCCCGATGCACGCGATGACCGTAGTAGCCTGCCCCACAGAATGACGGGATCAGCGAGGGATGGATATTGATAACCGAGCGGGCCAGGTGCGGCGGCGGCGAATACAGCTTCAGATACCCTGCCAGGCAGATGATGTCGACATCGTAGCCGGCCAGGATCCGGTTGGTCAGCTCGCTGCCCACCGCATGGAAGGCCGGGTAGCCGTATTTCCTGGCCTTTTCCAAACCGAGGGCGGTGGAGACGTTGCTGATGACGACCTGGATGGTCGCGGCCATGCTGCCGCTGGCGATGCGGTCGTGGAAATTGTCAAGGGTCCGGCCGCTGCCGGAGAGTAGGACTGCCATCTTCAGCATCGCTTATTC
>CAYYWK010000212.1:0-5755 GCA_964475345.1 uncultured Desulfobulbus sp. | reverse complement strand
GTGTCTGCTCTTGACGCGACGGCCGGTGTCACATGGAACCGGGGAAAACTCAAAGACGGAAGCGAGGGAGATAACTCCTATGCCGGCTACGATATTCCTGACGATCTGATGTGGTAATCAGTTGTCGATTCTGGAACGTACCTCGGGCAGCAGGCTGAACTGCAGAACGTCCCGGCGCGCCTGGATATCGACAAATTTCATGGCAATAAGCAGCGTCTTGGCGCCGCTCCTTGCAACCAGCGGTTTCATATCCTGCATCGAAACCGGGAACTCACGGCCGTTCAGCAGCGAAACCAGCGCCTGGCCGATATCCCCCTGGCCGCCGTTCTGCTCCGATTTCATCGAGTCCACTACAGGTTTGATATAGAGAATCTGCTTTGCCGGATCGAAGCGGAGCTTGGCGGTGCAGTTGAAGTCCAGTTCCACCTCGCCGATCTTGAGATTGATCTGGTGACCTGCCAGTTCGGAAACGATTTTCAGGTTGCTGCCGGCTATACGGAGACGGCAGGCGAGGTATTTGTCGCCGAACTGCAGGTTGTCGATACCGATGATGCGGATCGACCCCTGGAGGCCTTTCGATCTGGCATCTATATCAAGCGGCAGGGTTGCCTGAACCGTAGTGGTCATCACGCTTTCCGGAAGATTGAGGGTGATGGTGTCCGTCTTTGTGGCACCGCAGATACCCGGCAGGCAGAAGCTGATCAGGAGCATCGCGGTCTGAAGTGTTCTACGCATGTTTTCTGTCCTTGGTCGGAATGAAAGGGAAAGATTTCGACAGTATTACTGTTTGGCCTACCAAAAGACAAGCCAGAAAAATCCCGGCAATTGAGGCAAGATCCCGGTTCCGGCCGTGTGTCTGGCTGCTGGTGACCTGGACGGTATCCGGCGCCGTGAATCGTCCGCGTATCGAGACCACTGGTGCATTGCCCGGAATGCTGCCGCTGACCTTGATCCATTCGCCAGTGAAGGGGCGGATTCCTGGCAACCGGTGATCGTAGGCCACACGGTCAAATTCGACGTATTTCCCCGTTCTGTTCGCTTTATCCCGCAATGTCTCTATGAAATGAAAATCGCTTTTGGCCAGGTCGTCGAGGAATGGCAGCGGGCCTGTCAGGTAGAGAAAGAGGCAGAGGCAAGCGGTCAGTCGCCTGGCAGGCTTGACGACCTCGGGCCAGTGGCGCTGTCGGCTGATCCTCGGCCATTGCCAGAGGAGCAGGAACAGGCCGGCGATGGTGATCGGCAGGCCAAGGGGGTGGTCGAGCCTGAACAGGTCGAGGTGAAGGGTGGTCCAGGAGAAGGGGGCAGTCAGGTGCACGCCGTTGGCGTACTTGATCTGGGTGGCATCGAGCAGGAGATGGAGCAGGCAGTTCGCGCTGAGAAGCGCGAATGCCGCTTTCGGCCTAGCCGCAAACTGCGCCAGCAGCGCCGCGGCCAGGAGGCAGAAGGGAAAGCCGGCCAGGATGGTGGTGTAGAGTCGCAGATGATAGGGATTGGCGATTTCCAGGGCAAGAATTGTCCGCAGGATAATCCAAGGCACGTCGGGAATGATGCTGCCGATGACAACCCAGAGAAAACTCTTGTCAAGGCGGAGAACCGTATGCAGTGATCCCTGCAGGGCGATATGACAGAGTGTGTTTGGCAAGGCCCCATCCTTCGGGTAAGATGATGCAGATAACATCGGCCCATCCTGTCCCAGCCGCGTCGAATGATAGTAGACAATTGGCCGGGAGATCTCAAGCAGTCAGTCATTGACTATCCTCCACCCGTTGATATGCCCCCGCCGAAGCTTACCGTTTCCCATGATTGTCTGCTCGTCGGCATCGATCTGAACGTCGAGCGGGAATTGAAGTCGCTGCTGACCATTGACAACCCCCAGTACCTTGCTGCCAAGCGCTACGGCAGATGGATCGGCAAACGGCTTAAACCGACTCTCAAGTATTACGGAACGGTGCCGGGAGGTCTGCGATTCCCGCGGGGCATTTCCAATCAGGCCGTGCGGCTCTGCAGGGAGCATATGGGGTGTTCGCCGGAGATTAACGACAAAAGGCGGTTGCTGCCGGATGTCGACTATGCTTTCGCCGGGAAGTTGCGCCCGTATCAGCAGGAAGCGGTGGTCAGCGCGTTGCAGAGATCCTTCGGGGTGATTGAGGCCGGCACCGGGAGCGGCAAGACAGTGATGGCCTTGGCCCTGATCGCGGCAAGGAGGCAGCCGGCGCTGGTTGTTGTCCATACCAAGGAACTGCTCTACCAGTGGCAGGAGCGTGCTGCGGAATTCCTCGGGTGCAGGGTTGGCCTGGTGGGTGACGGGCACAGGGAGGTCGAGCCGTTGACCATTGCCATAGTCAATTCCGCACGAAAGATGATCGATGAGCTTGTGCCGCATTTTGGCCATTTGGTGGTGGACGAATGTCACAGGGTACCGGCAACCCTGTTCACCGATGTGGTCTCTCATTTCGACAGTCGTTTTCTGCTCGGCCTGTCAGCCACCGCTTTCCGCAATGATGACGGCTTCACCAGGCTGATCTACTACTTCATGGGAGAGCGTCTCCACAAGGTCGATCAAGGAGAGCTTCAGGCAATAGGGGCAGTGCTCAGGCCGCGGTTGATCAGGCGAAAGACGCCATTCGCCTTTCGCTACATGGGGGACTATCAGGCCCTGATCCGGGCATTGACCAGCCATGAAGGGCGGAACCTGCAGATCCTTGAGGATATTTGCCTGGTTGTCGGTGAGACCGATTCCGGGACGGCACTGGTAGTCTCCGATCGTATCGGGCATTGCGAAATTTTTGCTGGCGAGTTGCAGAAACGCCGCGTCAGGGTTGAGCTATTGACTGGTCAGACCTCGCCGGAGCAGCGCAGCGCAATTGTCGCCGCCGTCCAGAAGGGTGAGGTGCGGGTTCTCGTTTCGACCCTGCAGCTGATCAGCGAAGGGTTCGACTGCACCGGTCTCAGTAGTCTCTTCCTGACTACCCCGATCACCTTCGAGGGCAGACTGCTGCAGGTCATCGGCCGGATTATGCGTCCGGCTGCCAATAAAGAAGCCCGGGTTTTCGACTATGTTGACGAAGACGTACCTGTACTGCGGCGATCGGCCAATGCCCGTCAGAGAATTCTCGATCAGCTCTGAGCAGACAGGAAAGAGCGGTAGAAATGGCTGCCGGTGTTCTTTTTGTTGATATAGTATCAGGCGTGTTGTATTGTAAATCCCCTTTTGTGATTCTGCAGGAATAGACCTGTCGTGCAGGCACTCCTTACCGAGGTTGGTGCCTTTCTTGTTACGTCTTCTCTTCCATAAAGAATCCACCTGACGCCTGTCAGGCTGGATTCACCATGATTTCCAGGATACCGGTAATGGACCAGACAAAGATCCGCAACGTGGCGATAATCGCCCACGTCGACCATGGCAAGACGACGCTTGTCGATCAGTTATTCAAACATTCAGGAATGTTCCGTGATAATCAGCAGGTTTCGGAGAGGCTGATGGATTCAATGGACCTTGAGCGCGAGCGTGGTATTACCATCACAGCCAAGAATGGTTCGTACCGCTACAAGGATTACTGGATCAATATCATCGATACGCCGGGGCACGCCGATTTCGGTGGCCAGGTCGAACGGGTCCTGCGGATGGCCGACGGAGCGCTGCTGCTGGTAGACGCCCAGGAGGGGCCGATGCCCCAGACCTATTTTGTCTTGAAAAAGGCCCTGCAGAACCATCTGCCGGTCGTCGTCATCATCAACAAGATCGACAAGCCAGCGGCGCGTTGTGAGTGGGTTGTCGATCAGGTCTTCGACCTCTTTGTCAAGCTCAATGCCCCGGATGATATTCTCGATTTCCCGGTGGTCTACACATCGGCCAAGGATGGCTTTTCGATGCTCACCCTGGGGGAGATGGACGAGCAGCACCGCAACATGGACAGTGTTTCAGAGATGATCGTCCGGCATATTCCGGCCCCCAGGGGAGCTGGCGATCAGCCTCTGCAGATGCAGGTCGGCACCATCGATTATTCGCCTTATCTCGGCCGAATGGGTATCGGCAAGGTCGTGAACGGGACGATGTCGATCAACCAGCCGATCGTCGTTGCGCGTCGTGATGGGTCCATTCGGCCCGTCAGGATTTCCAAGATCTTTCGCTTCGAGAGTTCCGAGAAGGTCGCGATCGAAACGGCGGGTGTGGGGGAGATCGTCGCCATCGCGGGGATGGAGGATGTGACCGTCGGCGTGACGTTTACAGATCCCGACGACCCGCGACCTCTGCCGCTGATCACCATCGATCCGCCGACGATCTCGATGAACTTTATCCCAAACGACTCGCCGTTTGCGGGCAGGGAAGGCAGGTTTGTCACCTCCCGGCACATTGAGGAGCGCCTGCAGCGGGAGACTCTGGCTGACGTCGCGCTCCGCTATGAGGTGCTGACCGACACCGTAGGTTTCAAGGTGTCCGGCCGTGGCGAGTTGCATCTTTCTATTCTGATCGAAAAGATGCGTCGCGAAGGTTACGAGTTTCAAGTCACCAGGCCCGAGGTCATCATGAAGGAAGATGACAACGGTCAACTGATGGAACCATACGAACGCCTGACCGTTGATGTCGACGAACTCTACCAGGGGGCGGTTATCGAAAAACTCGGCAAGCTGAAAGGGCAGATGGAGGAAATGCAGACGGCGCACGGCATGGTGCGGATGGTATTCATCATCCCGACCCGCGGACTACTCGGCTACCGATCGCAGTTCATGACCGACACCAAGGGCATGGGCATCATGAATTATGTCTTCCACGATTACGGCCCGTATGCCGGTGACATCGTCAATCGCATCAACGGGGTACTGGTGGTGAAGGAGCCGTGCGTCGCCGTCGCTTATGCCCTCTTCAACCTGCAGGAGCGGGGCAGGCTGTTCATCAATCCAGGAGGCTCACTGTACCAGGGGCAGATCATCGGTGAACACTGCCGGTCGGTGGACCTCGTCGTCAACCCTGCCAAGGGCAAGAAACTGACCAATATGCGGGCTTCCGGTTCGGACGAGGCTGTAGTCCTCACGCCGCCGGTGCAGATGAGCCTGGAGGACTGCATCGCCTATATCAACGACGACGAACTGGTCGAGGTGACTCCGGATTCGATCCGGCTGCGGAAAAAGTCGGGGGTCAAACTCAAGGCCTGAGGTATGCCATGAAAGGACTGTTCATCCTGATCTGTTCTCTCGCTGCCGGCATTGCAACCTTTGCCGTCATCGCCAGAAAATACGGCAGCGACTGTATCCCCTGACTGATGCTCTACGGATCCGTGGGCATGGGTCTTCTGGTATTCTGGCTGCTCCAGACATTTTTCTGAGGGAATTCTCTTCCCCTCTACCTCTTTTCTGCCACTTTCGCCGCGCAATAATCAGCGAGTATCCGGGCATGATCAAAGACGAGTTCCGGCAGGCTGCCCGCTTCAAAGAGGGCCGCCCGGCCGGCGTCGTCTCCGGCCGCCGGCAATCCTTTCGCCTGACCGATAAAAACCGTCGAAGCGGTATGCTGCCGGGCGTCGCGACCAGGATCGGAGTAGGTGTGGAACTGTGTGAGCCCGGTCACGGTCAGGCCGGTTTCTTCGCGAGCTTCGCGCAAGGCCGCCTCTTCATAGGATTCCCCGCAGTCGACAAAACCACCGGGCAGGGCCCAGCCGTAAGGGGGATTTTTCCGTTCAATCAGCACGATCCGGCTGTTTATTTCGATAATGATATCGACAGTCGGTACCGGGTTCTGCTGGGGGATTGGCCGGTG
>CAYYWK010000211.1:0-5761 GCA_964475345.1 uncultured Desulfobulbus sp. | reverse complement strand
GAGGTGGGGAAGAGCTGGTCGGGCATCGCCCGGGGCCCGCTCAGAACCGCTTGACCTCCTTACTGGTCATGGTCTGCCACCGGAGACCGCTGCCGTCGTCTGCGGCTGCGGTCACCGGAACCACCCGGGTCCCTCCCAGCAGCACCGTTTTCAGGGTGTCCTCGCTGAGCATGACCTGCTGGTCGGCGGAGAGTGCCTGGCCATCCTCTGTGGCGACGGCATCGGCAAAGCCGTGGCTGCACAGCTCGGCGACGCTCAGCAGCTTTCCGGTCCTGCCGCACTGGTGCCAGCCCCTGAATCGGCCGTCGTTGCCTGAAAGCCGCAAGCCGGTCGCGGCCAGGGCGCCGATGACGCCTCCTCCTGTGCCGCCATGCTCTGAGAGGTGCACGTCCAGTTCTCGTGCCAGGTCGTAGGCTGCAGTTTTGCCGAGGATGCTCCGCTTGGCATCGAGACCGAAATCCATCAGGGTCTTCCGGTCGAGGCGGTCGTCGTCGACCACGACGCAGAGGCCGGGATCCGAGCCGGTGGCCGAGGCCTGCCGCAGAAAGGAGGTGCTGAAGGCAATGATCTGCTCAAGCCGGTCGCTCTGCGCTGTCACGGGGATGCACATGGAGCTGTTATGGGAGGTGTAGGGAATGCTGTCATGGACCAGCAGCTGGTGCCGGGTTATGCCGCCACAGCGGGCCAGGCCGCTGGACTGCAGGCTGTCGGCCAGGCATTCGGCAATGCTTCCTGATCCGGGGCTGCCAAGATTGTCCGTGTCGTCTATGCCGATCAGGATTGTGAGAAGATCACCAATGGTAGTCATAATTGGTTATATTTTTCCTTATACTGTTGTTTCAGTCAGAAAAGTTTGGTTAGAGGGGTTGGACAGATTTCTGCAAACCTCTCGTAACTTGGAAAATATTTTTAAAAATTCAAATGATTGAAGTTGTCAGCAGGTGTCAGGAAATACCTGCTGCGGTGACATCTTTTTATAAAGAATAGTGTCTGTAAGCGACAATTCCGATGCCGGGGATTTCTTTCGCCGGCAGGGGGATGATTGAAAAATAATACTAACATACCAATGTGATAGGACTGCGTGAAAACTTTATACTGACTCAATATTACCAATTATTACAACACGGGGTGGTCTTGCCTGATTTCCGGTCAGCGCATATACTCTCTGACAGGGCAGTATTCATTCAACATTTCAAAGGAGGTGCGTCATGGCTGGACAGATTTTTTACAGGGAACGGCAGAAGGCCAAGGAAGGGGCGAAGACCCCCCGCTACAGGATCGTCGCCGTCACCGGCGTGGACCTGAAGGTGTACGGCAATCACCTGCGCAAGGCTGAACTGGACCAGATCGCCGGCGCCGTCAAGGCCGATCTCGTTGCCCTGCAGCGCGGCCCGAAACACCAGTAATCTGCAACAGTATTCGCTACTGAGAAAAGGAGGAAATCATGGCGCTGGTGCGCGAAAAGGACGGCAAACGCCTGCATGTCAAGAGTGCGCTGATGGGGGAGAGCCTGGTCAGCAGGGAGTTCATCGACAAGTTGGAGATCGCGCCGCAGGAGCGGCTGTACCCCGATATCGCGATCATGAAAGTCGGAGGCCAGTCGATCTGCGATCGCGGTGTCAAGGCGCTGCCGGCGATATTGAAGGAGATCATCCGGAACCGCCAGAAGCACAAGATGCTCATTACCACCGGCGGCGGGACGAGGAGCCGGCATATCTACACGATCGGCCTCGAGATGGGCATGCCCACCGGCGTCATCGCCAAGTTCGGCAGCATGGTCTCAGAACAGAACGCGCTGATGATCGCCACCCTGCTGTCGCCATGGGGAGGGATCAAGATCTCCCATTCGGATATCGTCAAGCTGCCGACCTACTTCGCCGAAAACATCATTCCGGTCATGCATGGCATGCCGCCGTACGACTATTTCGCCATCAAACCGAAGGTGGGGCGGATACCGATTCACCGTACCGATGTCGGCCTGGTCATCCTCGCCGACCTGATCGGCTCTAAAACGGTCCTGTTCATCAAGGATGAAAACGGACTGTACACGGACGACCCGAAAAAGAATCCCGATGCCGAGTTCATCCCGGAGATCGGTGCTCAGGACCTGCTCAACCTTGATCAGGACGATCTGGTGATCGAGCGGCCGTGTCTCGAGATCATGCAGAACAGCGAGGTCATCGAGAAGGTGCAGGTCATCAACGGCCTGGTCGACGGCAACATCACCCGTGCTCTGAATGGGGAGCACGTGGGGACGATCATCTACAAGCAGTAGGGCGTTCGCCCCGTGCAGCCGGAGCGCCGGCGGGACGCAGTCCGTCTCTGCCGGAGCCCGGCGGCAGTTCATTCTTCGGCGGCCCTGAACGCGCTGAGATCGATGGCGTAGCGGCCGACTTTGTCGTAGAGGCTTTTCCGCGATATCCCGAGCTGGCTGCAGGTCGGCACTACCTGGCCCCTGTGCTTTTTGAGGGCGGCCTCGATGTAGCTCTTTTCCATCCGGTCCATGTAGGTTTTCAGCGGCAGCGGCTGGGAGCCCCCGGAGGCCTCTTCTCTCGGCTTCCGGCAGCCCGAGCCGCCGTGTTCGGTCAGGCCGAGGATGCACAGCCGGCGCACGTGGTTGCGCAGTTCCCGGACGTTGCCGGGCCACGGGGCCGCGCAGATCTCCCGGATGGTTTCAGCGGGGAAGGGTGGCGGCGCCTGCATCTTGCCGTAACCGTACTCCTGGCGGAAGAATTCCACCAGCAGCGGGATGTCCTCCCGGCGCTCGCGCAGCGGCTGTATCCGTACCGGCAGGACGCTGAGCCTGAAAAACAGGTCCTGCCGGAAGTTCTCCCTGGCGATTTCCTGTTCGAGGTCCTTGTTGGTGGCGGCGATGATCCGGGCCTTCACCGGTACTTCGCTATTGGAGCCCAGCGGGGTGATGACCTTTTCCTCGAGGACCCGCAGCAGCTTCGACTGCAGGGCAATAGGCAGGCTGCAGATCTCGTCGAGGAAGAGGGTGCCCTCGCCGGCATACTCGAACTTGCCGACCTTGCGCTGCAGGGCGCCGGTGAAGGCCCCCTTGAGATGGCCGAACAGTTCCGATTCCAGCATTTCCGAAGGGATCGCTCCCATGTTGACGGCCACGAAGGGCTGGCCGGCGCGGCTGCCTATCTCGTGGATGGCGCGGGCCACCAGTTCCTTGCCGGTGCCGGTCTCGCCGTAGATCATCACCGGGTCGTTCTCCGCCGCCACCGCCTTGATGATGTCGTAGAGCCGGTGCATCGCCGGGTGGTTGCCGATCAGCCCGTAGAAGCGGGTCAGGTCCTGGCGCTGCTCGGCGAGGCTGGAGCTGAGGCGGCGGTTTTCGAGGACCAGCCGGCGCTTTTCCATGGCCCGCACCAGGCAGGCCAGCAGCACATCCTCATCCACCGGTTTCTGCAGAAAATCATAGGCGCCGCCCTGGATGGCGGTGACGGCGAGGGCGATATCGCCGTGGCCGGTGATCATGATCACCGGCAGCTCGTGGTCGACCGCCTTGACATGGGTCAGGAACTGCAGGCCGTCCATCACCGGCATCTTGATGTCAGTGACCACCGCGGCATAGTCGGTCTTTCCGATATGCTCCAGGGCCTCCACCGGCGAGGCGAAGGTGTCGACCGTGTAGCCGTTCAGCTGCAGGGTCTGCTCGATGGCCATCAGCAGGTAGCGGTCGTCGTCCACCACCATGATCCGCTGGGGCATGATGGCGCGTTCGTGGGTGTCGTGCATGGCAGGGTTCCTTGCGGTCGCTGGCTGGCGGGTGTTCATGAGGGCAGGCCGTCGCCCTCGTGGGCCGGGAGGTAGACGGTGAAGCAGGCGCCCATGTTCGGGGAGCTGTCGAGCCGGATGAAGCCGTTGAAGCCGCGGACGATGCGGTCGACGATGGACAGGCCGAGCCCCATCCCTGAGCCGGCGGCACGGGTGGTGAAGAAGGGATCGAATATCTTTTCCTGGATGTCGCGGGGGATCCCCTCACCGTTGTCCTGGACGGTGATCTGCACGAAGCTCTCTTCCTTCAGCGTCGTCGGGTTGATCGATTCCTCGATGCCGGTGGTGATGGTCAGCTGGGGCTGCTGGGTCTTTCCCATCGACAGGATGGCGTTCTGGATCAGGTTGAAGAAGACCTGCTCGAGTTTGACCTCCTGGCCCATCACCTCGATGATGTGCTGTTTGTCGAGCCTCAGGTCGAGGCCGATGTCGGACAGGGTCAGCTGTGATTCGAAGAATTTCAGGATGTCGAGCAGAATGGCGTTGACGTTGACCGGCACCATGGTGTCCCGGGCCTTGGTGGCGAAGCTTTTCAGGCTGTTGATGATGCTCGACGCCTTGTTGACCCGGTCGATGATGACGCTGAGGTTCTCTTCGATCATCTTCTGGTTCTGGAGCGGAGTCTGCACCGCTTTCAGGCAGTTGCGCGACAGCAGCAGGATCGCGTTCAGCGGCTGGCTGAGCTCGTGGCCGATGCCGGCGGCCATCTCGCCGAGGCTGGCCAGCCGGGCCGAGTGGGTCAGCTGGTCCTGGACCTCCCGCATCCGGGCCATCATCTTGTAGAAGTCGCTTTTATCGGAAGCTATGAACATGTGCAGGACCCGCCCCGACTCGGTGACGTAGGTGGAGCCTTTCAGCGTCACCGGGATATCCCGCCCGTTCTCCGTCTTCAGAAAGACCTCCGAGAGATGGAACTCCCCTTCCTGGAGGGCTTCGACGACGATCTCGTAGTACTGCTCGCAGATCAGCTGCCGCAGGTGCAGCGGGGCGTTCCTGTCCGGCAGGTAGCCCAGGCAGTTGCTGAATTCCTTGTTGCACTGGATCACCAGGTGCTCCTTGTCCAGCAGGAAGAAGATCTCCGACAGGCTGGTGAGGATCTTGTTGGTGAATTCCTTGCCGGCTTGCAGTTCCTCGTGCTTTTTCAGGACCCGGATGACCAGGTCCTTTTTCTGCTTCTCGAGCAGATCGACGAGGCTTCTGCCGGTGTCGTCGTCGTGCTGTTCCCGATTCTCCATGGATCCCCTCTGTCACCAATCGTATACGGTGGCCGGTTCCGGCCCGGTGATTGTCACAATTTCTATACATACCTCGTTTGTTTCGTCATTACAAGAATTTGGCTGAGAGTCTCGCCGGATTTGCGGTGCGTTGCGGTGACAGCGCGTGCTGCCGCGCCGTGGCGGTGACGGCCAGACACGCGCCGGTCAGCATGTAACATATAGAAATTCAATCACTTTATTTTATTCATCGGCGCGTTTGCGATCTGGTCCCGATGTTGCTGTAGAAGGGCAGGTGATGCCAGCAACGGACAACAAACGGTTCGCAGGACGGGGCACGCAGATTCGGACAGGACGATGGTCGGGATGATGACGACGCGGGAAAGGAAAGAACAGGGGCCGGCATTGCGGATTGAACAGGTGGCGGTGATCTGCGGTGTCTCGGTGTCCCGCGTCGACAACTGGATCGAGAAGAACGGCCTGAAGGTGATCGGTATGAAAGAGGCGAGAAAGGTGCGGCACGACGACCTGGTGGAATTCCTCATGCACTACAACATGCCGATTCCCAAGGGGATACTGCCGGTCCATGCCAGAAAGCTTCTGCTGACCTACTCGCCGGGCCGGGGCCGGGGGGCGGCTGTAGCCGGGGGCCAAAGCGGGGCAGATGCCGGGGCCATACGGCTGGAGGTCAAGGAAGCGGTCGGGCGCCCAGTCTTGGGCGAAGAGTGCGCCCAACGCCGCCACCACCGGCGCGGCGT
>CAYYWK010000210.1:0-5826 GCA_964475345.1 uncultured Desulfobulbus sp. | reverse complement strand
GAGCCGCACGTGCAGCCAGGCCGTTTCGTGCAGTTGTCCATCGGCGACACCGGGCCAGGGATAGCCCCGGAAATCCTGGATAAGATATTTGAACCGTATTTCACGACGAAAGAAGTGGGCAAGGGAACCGGTATGGGACTTGCCATTGTCCATGGCGTAGTAAAGAGCATGAAGGGCTTTGTGAGCTGCCGCAGCGTGGCCGGTGAAGGAACGGTCTTTGATGTCTGCCTGCCGGTCAGTGCAGAACCGGCTTCAGAGGAAGTCGAATCCGCATCTCTGGTACTTTCGCACCTGGACAAGAACCGGATTCTCTTTGTTGACGATGACGAGATCCTTGCGGAAATGGGCAAGGTTATGCTGGAACGCCTCGGGTACATCGTGACTGTCAGTCGAAACAGCCTTGAGGCGTTACAGATTTTCCAGAAACAGCCGGACCGGTTCGACCTGGTCATCACTGACCAGACAATGCCGGGCATGACCGGTATCGATATGGCAAGGAGGATGATGCAGATCCGGCCCGGGATTCCGGTCATCCTCTGCACCGGCTACAGCAGCCTCATCTCGGAAGACAAGGCGAGACAGCTCGGGATGAAGGGGTATGCGATGAAGCCGCTGACGAAAAAGGATATCGGCAAGCTTATCCGGGAAGTGCTTGCAGGTGAAAAGGCTGCCTGAGAAGACGCCTGACCGCAAGGTTCCTCTGTATCCCTTCCTCTTCGCCAGGGAGAGTTCCTGGGTCTTTTGGAAACACTCGTATTGATACCTCCTTGCATGAGACGATTGCTGGGTATGCGGAACGTCCTGTTTTGTCTTCTTTGAGCCTGCTGCGCTCCTCTTGCTTCCACTGTGTATGTTCGCTGATTTCAAGGTATTGCTCGAGAGAGCTGTGGCTGGGGGCGATTATGGGAATGGCCCAAGCGCTTGCTCGTCGGAAGAGTCGCTTCCAGGTGCGGCGGGGCGATCTCTCGACGGATTGACAGGGGCACGGCAGGTTCAAAAGAGACACCGCTCTCCAGATGAGGTATTCTGCGAAACCGCCTGCAGCAGGCGGGCGAGGTCAGGTATGGCGGAAAGAACTGTACACTTCAGAAGAAGGATCAGGAAATGAAATGCATGATCTGCGGGAAAGGTGGCAGCGGCAAGAGCACCATTACCGTTCTGCTTGCCAGGGCGCTGATGGCGACAGGGAAAAAGGTGCTTGTTGTCGACTCCGACGAATCGAATCTCTGCCTTCCCCTGCTTCTCGGGATGAACCAGCCCACGGTCATGATGGATGCCATGGGGGGAAGGCCGGGCACGAAGGAGAAACTCAGGCAGGCTGCCGATCATCACCATGAAGATGATTTTTTCAAACCGGCCATGACCTTCGACGATCTGCCGGCGGACTGCGTTTCCGAGGCGGATGGAATCAGGTTGCTGGTGATCGGCAAGATCAGGGGCTTCGGAGAGGGTTGCGCCTGCATGATCGGCGGCGTAGCGAAGGCCGTTCTTGCCCGATTGCATGAACAAGAGGATGAATTCGTTCTTGTCGATGCCGAAGCCGGCCTGGAGCATTTCGGGCGGCAGGTTGACAAGAACTGTGACCTTGTCGTCTGCGTGGTCGACCCCAGTTTCGAGTCGGTGCAGATGGCCGACCGCGCCAGGAAGATCGCCGGGAGTGCAGGGGTGGAAACCTTTTTCATTCTCAACAAAGTCGACGACGAGATCCGGGAGACCATGACCAGGAGTATCGATACGGCACGGATTATCGCCTCGATTCCCCGAAGCGGTGATATTTTTGCCCAGGGCCTGAACGGGCTGCCGCTGAATGTCGCTCTCCCAGAAATCGATGCGGCGCGGGCCTTCATCAGCAGCTACCACAAGCCGCTGTCGCTGAACATGAAGATCTAGTCGAGTGGCGGCGCGGTCATTGCGCGGGCACCGGCACGAGGCCGCTGCGGAAGGTACGGCGGACGCCGCCCGGAATCCTCCCGATCGCTCTTTCCGGGATCGTGGCAGGCCATGGCGACCCGGGGAAACGTTCTGGTGGGCCGCTTAAAGAGGCCGCGTCGGCGGTTCTGCCGCCGCAGGCACGCGAAGACCCGGATTTCGTCGGCGCTGCCAAAACAGTCCTTGCCAGAGGAGGTCGCCAAGCTATACGATACTGTTAAGCTTTTTCATCATCGAGCCCTCCTCCGTGAGCAACCTCGGCGATGGCCTTCTTCACCTTGTCTGCGAGGAACCACTCCATGAGCGTCAGCAGCCAGCCGTTCGACTTCTCCGACCTGCAACTCAGATCCCTGCTCGACGCCTCACCGGTGGGCATGCTCGTTTTCAATGATCGGCTGGAGGTTGTCCTCGCCAACCCGCCCGCCGAACACATATTCGGAATCACTTCCCGGCAGCGGACTGCAGGACGTTGCGGCGACGCCATCAGTTGCGCCAACCGGCTGACGTCCCCGAGTGGATGCGGCTATTCCGAGGCCTGCCCCAACTGTCTTTTGTTCCGCGGCCTGAAGACGACACTTGCCGGCACGGCTTCGCCGTCCGACCAGGAAGGCGAAGTGGAACTGCACCGGGAAGCGGGATGCGCCCCGCTGTGGATCCGCTTCAAGATCCGGTCGCTGCTGATGGACGGCAGGCACTGTGCGATCCTCACCGTCGACGATATCAGCGACCTGCGGCAATCGGAGCGGCGATACGCCATGCTGTTCCGGGAAATGCACAACGCCTTCGCTCTTCACGAGATTCTCCTGGACGACCGGCAGCAGGCCGTCGACTACCGCTTTCTCTCCGTCAACCCCGCCTTCGAGCGGGTGACCGGCCTCAGCGCGGCCCGGATTGTCGGCCGGACCGCACTCGAAATATTTCCCAACCTCGAAGCGGAGTTGATCGAAACCTACGGCACGGTGGCCCGTACCGGCGAACCCATTCATTTCGAGTACTTCTCACGGCAGTTGGAGAAGTATTTCTCGATCACGGCCTTCCGCCCGGCAAACGGTCAGTTCGCCTGCCTCTTCGAAGACATCAGCGAGCGCCGGCAGGCGGCCCAGAGGCTTGAACGCAGCGAGGCCAACTACCGCTCCGCCTACACCCTGCTGCGCACCATGTGCGACAACGTCCCGGACATGATCTGGGCCAAGGACCTCGCCAGGAACTACCTGTTCACCAATACCGCGCTGTGCCGCGACCTGCTCAGCGCCGCCGACACCGCCGAGCCGATCGGCAGGTCAGATCTGTTTTTCGCCGAGCGCGAACGGGCGCGCCACGCCGACGACCCGCAATGGCACACCTTCGGCGAACTGTGCCGCGATTCCGACACGGCCACCATGGACGCCGGCATCCCCATGCACTTCGACGAATTCGGCAACGTCCACGGGCAGTTCCTGTTCCTCGATGTGCACAAGGCGCCCTTTCTCGACGAAAACGGGACGATGATCGGGACTGTCGGCTCGGCACGGGACGTTACCGCCGTCAAGGAGATGGAACGGCAGCTCCGGGAGCGCGAAGAACGACTGAATCTCGCCATCCAGGGGGCCGATCTCGGCACCTGGGACTGGCACGTCCCCAGCGGCAGGATCGTCGCCAACCGGCGCTGGGCCGAGATGCTGGGTTATGCCGAGGACGAACTGGAACCGTTTCTGGATTTCCGGCTGGCACTGGTCCATCCCGACGACAGCCGCCGGGTGCAGGACGCCCTCGCCCGCCACCTCGCCGGCGAGACGGAAGCGTACGAATCGGAGCACCGGCTCCGCCACAGCTCCGGAGAATGGATTTGGGTTCTTGACAAGGGGAGGGTGATCGAGCGGGACGAACAGGGAGCCCCGCTGCGCGCCTGCGGCACCCATCTCGACATCACCCGGCAGAAGGTGCTGATCGAGCAGTCGCGGGACGGCATCGTCATCCTCGACAACCAGGGCCGGGTGCGGGAAGCGAACCGCCGGTTCGCCGACATGCTCGGCTATACCCCCGAGGAGGTGCGGCATCTCCACGTCTGGGACTGGGACACCCGCTGGACCCGTGAGCAGCTGCTCCAGGCGGTTGCGCGCGCTGATGCCGCAGGCGATTTCTTCGAGACGCATCACCGCCGCAAGGACGGCACGGTCTTTCCCGTCGAGATCAGCACCAACGGGTCGATACGCACCGGCGACAAGCTGGTGTTCTGTATCTGCCGTGACATCTCCGAACGGAAGAAAACCGAAGAACTGCTGGTCCAGAGTGAAACCAGCCTCAGGCAGATCCTCAATTCGCTGCGCGCTCACCTGGCGGTCCTCGATGAGCGGGGGGTGATAACGGAAGTCAATGATGCCTGGCGCAATTTCGCTGCTGAAAATGGCGGTGGCGAGCGGAGTTCCCTGCATATCGGCTCCAACTATCTCGAAATATGCCGGGATGCCATGAAAGATGAGGGTGACGGAACGATCGGCGAGGTGTTTCAGGGCATCAGCGGCGTTCTCGAGGGTAGAATTCCTTCCTTCTCCATCGATTATGACTGCAGCTCGGCAAAGCAGCTGCGCTGGTTCCATCTGTCGGTGCTGCCGCTCAGAGGCGGGGGGAAGGGGGCAGTCATCTCCCACGAAAACATCACCGAAAGAAAGCGGATGGAACTGGACCTCAAGCGGCGCGATGCCCTGCTCGACACGGCGGTGCGGATAAGCGGCCTGCTGCTGACGTCGAAATCTCCCGATGCGCCACTGCCGGAGATCGTCAACCTGATCGGCGAGGCCTCCGGCCAGGACAGGGCCTACTATTTCACCTGGGAGAGCGACGGGCCTTCCGGGGAAGTCACCGTCAGCCTGCAGCACGAATGGGTTGCCGAGGGGATTGCCCCGCAGATGGACAATCCATTGCTGCACGATCTCCCCTTCAGCAGAGTCGCGCCGTATTCCTGCTCGCAGGTGTGCCAGGGGCTCGAGGTCTGCTCGCTGGTACGGAAGCTGCCGGCCGCGGAGAGGGCTATCCTCGAACAGCAGTCCATCGTTTCTCTGCTGCTGGTGCCGGTCATGGTCGATGGTGTTCCCGAGGGGTTCCTCGGTTTTGACAACTGCCATGCGGAGTATCTGTGGACCATGGGTGAACGGGCGGTTCTGGCGGTTGTGGCCGCAAACCTCGGCGCAGCCATCAAGCGGTCCCGCGCCGAGGAGGCGCTGCGGGCAAGCGAGAAGCGCTTCCAGGGCATTCTCCAGAACGTGGCCACCGTAGCCGTCCAGGGATATTCCATGGACGGCACGGTGCGCTACTGGAACCGCGCTTCGGAAACCTTCTACGGCTACACTGCCGAGGAGGCTGTCGGCAGGAACCTGCTGGATCTCATCATTCCTTCGGAAATGCAGGATGCAGTGAGGGTCGCCATAGAGCAGATGACGGCGACCGGCGAGGCGATCCCCGCGGCCGAGCTGGCCTTGAAGCGCAAGGACGGGTCGCTGATCCCGGTATACTCGTCACATGCAATCGTCCGGATAGCCGGCCAGGATCCGGAGTTTTTCTGCATCGATACCGATCTCACCGAACGGAAGCTGGCGGAGTCGGATCGCGAAAAACTGCTCGCCCAGCTCACCCAGGCCCAGAAGATGGAGTCCATCGGCACCCTGGCAGGAGGGATTGCCCATGATTTCAACAACATCCTTGGCGCTGTCGTCGGGTATGCGGAAATGGCCAGGGAAGACAGCGTCCCCGGTTCTACGGCCGCTCAAAACATTGGCCGCGTGCTCGAGGCTGCCCAGCGGGCCGCCTCGCTGGTCAGGCAGATCCTTGCCTTCACCCGCCAGCAGGCCAGTGAGCGCATTCCCCTTGCCCCCGGGCCGATCCTCGACGAAGTGGTCAAGCTGCTCCGCCCCAGCCTGCCCT
>CAYYWK010000209.1:0-5855 GCA_964475345.1 uncultured Desulfobulbus sp. | reverse complement strand
TGTTCTCCTCTTGAACGGATTCAGTTCTCTTCATGTAGTGTAATCGTGTCGGTACATCCTTTCAACAATGCTGCAAAGGGAATGGCCGCTATGGCTGCGATGGCGTGCGGCTGCATCAAGTCGGCCTTTCCGGCGGCAAGGCGGTCTCCCCGGATGGTGCAGGAGGCTTTCCCACCTTCTGCAGATGGCGCTCCAGGATCGTGCACAGTTCATCCCCCAGGTCCTCCTGGACAAAATGCCCTGCGTTATCGAACTCGAGCACCTCGGCATTGCGAAAGACGGTCTGCCATTTCTTCAACTCAATGTCCCGGAACGCGATATCCTTTTTCCCCCAGACGATCAGGGCAGGCTTCTCGGCGATGGCCGCCCGCGCATCCCAGAGCGAAGCGAGCCAGGAACTCGATCCGATGATCTGCCGCGGGAACACCCAGCAGCCCTTCCTGTCACCGGGCGTCTTGAGCGGTTCGATGTAGTGCTGATGGATGTGCGGGGCGACTTCGGCACGGAACATGCGCTTCATCAGCACCTTCACGAAAAAATTGTACCTGCGGATCAAGGTCCTGCCGAGCCAGCCGCCCATCAGTCCGCTGAACATCTCGTAATGCAGGACGCCCCTGACAGACCACATCCAGCTGTTGGTGATGATCAGCGAGGCGATCTTCTCCGGGTGGCGGAGGGCATAGGAGAGGCCGATCGGCCCCCCCCAGTCCCCGACGACCAGCGTCAGCGAAGGCGGGTTCAGGTGATCGAGCAGACTCTCGAGGTTCCGGGCGTGGTCTTCCGGGAGATACTCCCAGTCCAATGGCTTATCTGAGAGGCCGAAGCCGATATGGTCCGGGGCGATACATCGGTGCGTCTTCGACAGATGGCGGATCAGCCGCCGATAGGTGAACGACCAGGCCGGATTGCCATGAACCATGACAACGGCATGGTCCGCATCCCCTTCGTCGACATAGTGCATCCGGCCCATCGGCAGATCGAAATAGCGGTGGGTAAAGGGATATTCTTCGGTATTCAGCCAGGTTTCCATGTCATTGGGCCTATGCGGCGGTGTTGGCTGGATCGCCAGGGCGTGCACGGCACGAGTGACATCTATCGCTTTGATATCACCAGACTCGATTCAACGCAAATTCAAAGATAAAGTGAGTATGCAATGTAGCTTAAAGAAAGGGAACCACTTCTTTTGCCCGCCGGTGTTGAGCGACTTGTTCGGCGATTTTTTCTTCAACTTACTGTTCCAATGGATACGAGAACTTTGCTGCGTATTGATTCAATACTTTGGCGACTCTCAGCAAACGGCGGTCGGTGTAGCGTTTGCCTACCACCTGTACGTTGATCGGTAATCCTGCTTCTCCCAAACCAATTGGCATGGACACGACCGGACTGTCGGTGGCGGCCAGGATCGTGGTGTGCGATTGCGTGGCAACGTAGTAATGCACATCCGCGCCATCCACTTTGACGGGTGTATTGTAGATACGGAAAGCGCCAAAATGCCCGGTCGGTTTTTGGTGCTCGATGGCAGTCGTCGAACTGACAGGACATAGCCAGACATCGTATTCGCTTAGGAAGTTGTCTAGCTTGGTGATGTACTGGCTTTGCAACTCGAGGGCTTCCATTAGTTTTTTGACAGAAATCGGTCCGACGATCTTACGGTGCATGGGAATGTTCTTAACCGTGTTTTTCGAGAAGGCATCGCCGATGACGCGTGTGAAATTGGACATGTCGAGATTGTTCTGCATCCCGACGAAACTGCCCCACATTTCCCAGACCTCGTTGTAGCTCATGCCCTGCGGTTCAGTCTTGTGGACGGTTGCTCCCGCTGCAGCGAGTTTTTCCACAAACCCGGAGAGTTTCTCTTTAATTTCGCGGCTGACGGGTACTCCGCCGAAATTATCCATCCAGGCAATCTTGAGTTTTGAGATATCAATCTGCTCGCCACTATCCGGCAGGAGAGGCGCAATCTTGCGGTCATAAGCATGCGGCTGGGCAAGAATTTCCAACGCCAGGGCGAGATCTTCCACGGAGCGCGCCAGGGGGCCGGGAACTGCCAGCGTACGGAACCCGTTAACCTGTCCGGGAAGTGGCGGGATGTGTCCTTCCATCGAGATGACGCCGTGCGTGGGCTTCAATCCATACACACCGCAGTAACTCGCAGGCAGGCGGATCGAACCTGCCAGGTCGCTGCCGATGGAGAGCGGAGTCATACCTGCTGCCAGCGCAGTCGCGCATCCGCCGCTAGAACCGGCTGGGGTGCGTTTCACGTCCCAAGGATTGTTGGTCGCACCGAAGATGGGGTTGAAGGTCTGCATGTCCATTGCCAGCGTGGCGGTATTGGTCTTGCCGAGGATGATCGCGCCGGCTTCTTTCAGCAATCTGACTGCAACAGCATCTTCATCGGCAATGTAATCTTTGAGCGGCTCGTGGCCAGAGGTGGTGCGCAGACCTTTGACCTTGTAAGTATCCTTAATGGTAATTGGAACACCGTGCAGGATACCGAGTTTTCCATCGTGTGCGAGGGCGCGATCCGCTTTGTTTGCAAGATGAAGCGCCTCAGTTTCGTTCAGGGTTATCACCGAATTGTAAGTGGGATTATGCTTCTTGATCTGTGCTAAGAATTGCTTCACAGCCTGCCGTGAAGAGATTTCACCTGCTTTGATCTTTACGCCTATTTCGCCAGCTGAAAGAAAGATGATTGATCTACACATATATAAGAGCTCTTTATTTCAAGATTTTGTTGCGACGTCAAATTCCTTGGCGTCAACCTACGCCGAACGTGTAATAGTAAAACTGCCCTTTTTGGGCGATTTCCCATTGAAATACAGTTTTTGCAAATGATCGATGAAGAATGGCGGTGCTTCATCACATCCGCGTTCTCTTGAAGGGCATTTCATAGATGTAGTGTATATCGCTGTAATCTCACTATTTCCGCACATAGTATCCCAGGAGATATGGAGTAGCAAGGATTTCTTGTTAGGATTTCCTTGGCGGTGATGTGCGGAAATCCCATGTTATCAGGAGACTGTAGAACACGGAAAGTACGTTCGTCAATCCAACTTCCGTGCTGTTCTGAAACGGTCGACAGATGTGGAGTGTTTCCTCATCTAGCGAAATTTCCCTTGATATATGGAAGAACTGCTCAGCAGGAGATTATCTGGATGATTGATAGTACTGCGTGGAATTCCATTGACTTCCGCAGTGCCTATGTTGCGCGGTTCCTGCTGAATAGTCGGATGGTTCAGGCAGGCAAGGAAAAGGACATGGTCAGTTGGGTCCGCAAAGTTTTCGAACGTGCTGTGCAGCAGAGATCCCGGCTTCACAGGACGGAACAGTTGCCTCTCTACATTCGTGAGCTACAGGGTGCCGGGTTCGTTCAAGACTGGCAGCTTCGTCAGACGGATCAGTCTGTGCGTCTGTATTTCGTCTATTTTCTGAAAGTTGTCGCGGCGGCCGCTTGATCGTGCCGACGCTCTGCACGTGTTCCGCATGTGGAGGGCAAACTGAAAACGTACCAGAAATGGCAATGAAAAGTGTACCACCCTCCCGAGCAGTCTAAACTGCCTGCAGCCGGTGTTCAGGATCGTGATGACGGTCGACCGGCGTGTCGTTTGCGGGTTCGGGAGCCCGCACTTTCACCGGCACCGGTTGAAGCGGTCGCGCAGTGAATACGGCTCTTCTCCTGCCGTTTACATCTCAACGGCCGCGAGAGCATCCTGGGCCGTCCTGCCGGGGTTGAAACCGCCATTGCGGCGGACGATCATCGTCGAGAAATAGTGCGGGTCTTCTGGGATCTGCGAGAGGTCGCGGATGATCCGTTCGCCCTGCATGCCGGCCCTCTCGATCAGCACCGCGCGGTGAAGCAGGCCGGTTTCGGCGAGCAGCCTGCAGATGCGCGGCAGCACGCGATGGACCTTCATCAGGACAATG
This sequence comes from uncultured Desulfobulbus sp., assembly GCA_964475345.1. Lineage (GTDB taxonomy): Bacteria > Desulfobacterota > Desulfobulbia > Desulfobulbales > Desulfocapsaceae > Desulfoprunum. Next base: position 1,931 of record CAYYWK010000209.1, on the reverse strand, counting down.
GTGTCGAAGGTCTCCAGCGTACCGCGCAGGCGGTCGTCGCTGAAGGTGGCCGGCACCACCGCCAGCATCTCGTTGCCGAGGCAGATCGGCAGCGCCGTTTCGGCCGAGCAGCTGCTCATTGCCGGGATGCCGGCGTGGAACCTGACGCGCACCTCAGGCCGCAGCGACAGCAGGGTGTCATAGAGATAGTAGCCGGTGGAGTAGATCGCCGGGTCGCCAAGAGTCGGGAAGGCGACGTCCATCCCCATGTCAAGCAGGGTGAGGATCGCAGTTGCCGCCTGCTCCCATGCCGCCCGCACTTCCGCCTCGGGTTCCTTGCCGGCCTCGATCTTCTTCATCGGGAAATAGAGCTCGAAGATCTGTTTGCCCGAGAGGTCGACGGCCTGCCTGATGATGGAGAGGGCCGTGGATGTTCCGGCCACGGAGGCCTTCGGGGCGGCGATGACCGGGCAGCCCTTGAGGGTGTTGAGGGCCTTGATGGTGAGGAGCTCGGGGTCACCGGGGCCGGTGCCGCCGATATGCAGGGTGGCGTGGGCCATGGCGCGTTTCTCGGGGAAAGGTGGGAGGGGGAGGGGGCTGGTCATTGCTGTGCCTCAATTGCTGACGGGTAAAAGAGCCGGTGCAGGTGTTCGATGCCGGCGATCAGGCGCATGGTCGGTCGGGCGACTTCGGTTTCGTCGATCAGGTGGACCCTGTTGTCCCTGAAGGCCCTGATCAGCTGAAAGCCGGGCTCTTTCTTCAGGGTGTCGAGGTCGATCGGGTTCATCCTGCCGGTCTGGCTGAGGAAGATCTCGATCTCGTCAGCCCGGGAGAGGATCCTCTCCTTGCCGTACTCGGCGATGTTGCTGCGGTTGCGCGGTCTGGCGTCGATGGCGACATTGCGGCCGCCGGCGCTCTCGACGGCGTAGATCGTCATCGAGGAGGGAGAGAAGGTCTTCATCTTGGCGTGTATCGATTCGACGTAGACGCCTGGGCGCCTGCGCGGATCGGCCTCCGGGATCCTTTTTTCGATGCCGGCCACCGCCGCCAGAAAACGCTGCCGCATTGAATCGGCCGAAGCCGCGTGGCCGGACAGCTCGCCCAGGGTCCGCCAGTAGGCGAACATGCCCTCGACATCGGTCGGCTGCAGCGACACCACCACGATGCCGCTTTGCCGGAGCCTGTCGAACAGGGCCGGATGGGCCCGGGAGTGCATCGGCCGGACCAGGACCAGGTCGGGACTGGCGGCCAGGTATTTTTCGGCGCTGTCGCTGTCGCTGAAGGTCGGCCGGTCAGCGACGGCGGCAGGGGAGTCGCCCCGGCTGACGCCGATGATCGCTTCGGTCGCCCCGAGTTCGACGAGGTTCTCGGTATGGGCCGGATAGAGCGAGATGATACGGGAAAAGGGGCGCTGAAAGCTAATCCGCGTCCCGTCCTGGTCGACGAACTCCGCTGCCGGGGAGAGGTGCGGCGCAAGCAGCAGAGCGGCGAGAACGGCCAAAACGGCCGCAGTTTTGACCAGAATTCGGGGCCGGTTCAGGGGCGCCGCGATGTGGTGCGGTAACACTCTATGCATAGCAGTAGTGCACACGTGGTTTGCCGAGCCGGTCGTCGTGGCTGACGGTGGCCTCGGCGGTGAAGACCTCCCGGATCATCTCCCCGGTCATCACTGCAGCCACCGGTCCCTGGCGGTGGACGGTACGCCGGTGCAGGACGATCAGCTCGTCGCAGAATGCCGAGGCGAGGTCGAGGTCGTGGATAGTGGCGATAACGGTGATGCCGGCGGCCGTCACCCGCTGCCGGAGGATCTTCATGATATCGAGGGTGTGCCGGATGTCGAGGCTGGCGGTCGGCTCGTCCAGCAGCAGCACCGGGGTGTTCTGGGCAAGGGCGCGTGCCACCAGCACCCGCTGCCGTTCACCGCCGGAGAGATGCAGCACCGAGCGGTCCTG
>CAYYWK010000208.1:0-5886 GCA_964475345.1 uncultured Desulfobulbus sp. | reverse complement strand
AGGTCGGACAGTTTCGGCAGAATCCGCCATGACCGAGCGCCGCGAGTTCCCTGCGCCCGATCGTCTCGCCTGCAAGCACCCGCGGCAGCACCAGATCAAGGACGGTGATCCTGTGATACATGCCGCAGGCCGGGACGCCGATCAGGGGAACCGAACCGATTCTGCCGATGAAGAACATCGCCCCGGGCAACACCGGGCTGCCGTAGACGGCGTCGACCGCGCCTGCGGCCATGATGCCGGCCCGGGTGACATCGTCAGGGTCCACCGACATGCCGCCGCTGGTGACAACGAGGTCGGCCCCGCCGGTGAGGGCACGGTGGATGGTGGCGGCGATCTCTGCTGGGTCGTCAGGGGCGAACGCCACTGAGTGGACCTCGGAACCGAGATCGACGAGTTTTCTGCGCAAAACCGATTCGAACTGGTCTTTGATCCGGCCATAGAAGACCTCGTTGCCGGTGATGACCAGCCCGCAGCGGGCGCTTCGCAACGGCACCACCCGCAGGAGGTGGCCGTCCCGGCTGGCAATCGCAGCTGCCTGGTCAACGACTGCGCTCTTGCCGACAAGCGGAATCAGCCGGGTGCCTGCCAGTGCTTCGCCGCGCCTGACAGGGGTGTTGTCGTGCAGCGTTGCACACATGACATCGCCCAGCAGGTTGAACTGGAAGAGGTTTTCCGAGTTGACGCGCAGCAGTCCGTCTATGGCGGCGGTCAAGGTTATTTTGCCCTCCGCGGGGGCAGAACTCAGGGTGACACCCTCCCCGGCAAGGGCCTGGGCAAGCCTTTCAGCAGCCTCATTTTCATGAATCTCGTCGGCCTCAAGGGTCAGGATATAGACATGGTCCTTGCCAAGCCGCTTCAGGTGCGCGATATCCTCGTGCCGGATGACATGGCCCTTCTTGAAGGCGCACTTCTTGTGGCTGCCTCGGATGATTTCGGTGATGTCATGCGGCAGCACCATGCCCACGGATTCTTCTACTGCAACGGTCTTCAGCATACTCTGGTCAAGACCTGTTCAGAGGCAGCCATCGGCTAAGCCCGCAGGAAGGATGTTCTTGACATCGTAGATCACCGCAGTGGCGGTGCACATATCGTAGAGGTCGGATGGCTGCAGTCCGGCAAACTGGTGGTGGGCGACCGCAAGGACAATGCCGTCATAGGCATGGCGCTCCGGTTTGCCAATGAGCCTGACTCCGTATTCCTGCACCGCTTCTTCCGGGTCCACCCATGGGTCGTGGACATCCACCCGGATTCCGTAGTCCTGCAACTCGGTGATGATATCGATGACCCTGGTGTTGCGGAGATCCGGACAGTTCTCCTTGAAGGTGAGCCCCAGCATCAGTATTCGCGCCCGGGAGGTGTCTATTCCCTTGCGGGACATCAGCTTGATGACCGATGTGGCGATATGGTGGCCCATGTTGTCGTTCACCCGCCGCCCGGCGAGGATCATGTCGGGATGGTAACCGACTTCCTGTGCTTTGTGGGTAAGATAGTAGGGATCAACGCCGATGCAGTGGCCGCCAACCAGGCCGGGCTGAAAAGGAAGAAAATTCCACTTGGTTCCCGCTGCCCTCAGGACTTCCTGGGTGCTGATGCCAAGGCGCTCGAAAATCAGGGCGAGTTCGTTGACCAGGGCAATATTGACATCGCGCTGGGTGTTCTCGATGACCTTTGCGGCCTCCGCGACTTTGATCGAGCTGGCAGGGAAGGTTCCCGCCGTGATAATCGTCCGGTACAGGCGGTCAACGAAACCGGCGACTTCCGGGGTCGATCCGGAAGTGATCTTGACGATGGATGGCAGGCGATGCGCCTTGTCTCCGGGGTTGATCCGCTCGGGGCTGTAGCCGCAGAAGAAATCCCTGTTGAAGCTGAGCCCGGAAATCTTCTCGAGAACAGGCACGCAGACTTCTTCGGTGGCTCCTGGATAGACGGTCGACTCGTAGATGACGATATCGCCTTTTTTCAGGACCTTTCCGACGGTAGTCGAGGCGCCGATGAGGGGCTGAAAATTCGGCCGTTTCGATGCGTCGATGGGGGTCGGAACGGCAATCACATAGACGGTGCAGAAGGCGATGTCGCCGGGCTCGGCAGTGAATCGGAGTTGCGGGCATGACTGGAGTTCTTCCGGAGTGACTTCGCGGGTGGAATCACGCCCCTGCGTCAATTCCTCCACCCGTTTGGCATTCAAATCGAATCCGGTTGTGGCGAAGTGTCTGCCGAATTCCACGGCCAGCGGCAGTCCCACATAGCCGAGGCCTATGACGGCGAGCCTGGTCTGTTCGAGCTCAAACATGGACATTCCTGATTATATAGAGGTTTGTAAGAGAGATGCGACCGGTGAGTAGACGTCAGAAATGTTTAGTCAATCGTCGCCGAAAAGTCAAACGCCGCGTGTTCTGTCCGGCCATATCAGCGAGTGCAGCTGCAGCTGCAGCCGAACCGGCAGCAGGTCCGCCAGGATGGCTTCGGCAAGTTGCCGGGGACTTATCCGCCCACGGACGGGAGAAAAGAGGATCGGTGCGTGAGCGGCCAGATCGTGGCGGCGGATGAAATCCCGTGCAAAACGGTAGTCATCGAGGTCGCTGATAACGAATTTGACCTCGCTGCTGCCGGGTTTTTCCCTGGCCCGCTGCCTGATCGCGGTGAGATTGTCCGGGAGCCAGCTATGCGCCATGCCACTGCCGGGGCACTTGACATCGACGATGACATGGATTGCCACAGGTATCCCCGCAATCGGCTGGGACCCGTTGGTCTCGACAAGCACGGTGCGTCCGCTGCGCAGCAGGTCGTGCAGCAGCCGGCCGCTCTTTTCCTGCAACAGCGGTTCTCCGCCGGTCAATTCGACCAGCGCGCCAGGATAGAGAGCGACGAACGCGAGGATGTCATCGATAGTCAGCGCCCGTGCTGTTTCCAGGTAGCTGTAGGCGGCGTCGCAGTATGTACAGCGCAGATTGCAGCCGGCGAGCCTGATGAACACGCAGGGCAGGCCGGCGAAGGTCGACTCCCCCTGGATAGAGTAAAAAAGTTCGCAGACCTGCAGTTCCTGTTCACGGACCATAGTAGATCAGGCCGGAACTGTCTGTCTCAAGGATTTCGATGCTGTAGAGGGAATAACGTTCGTGGGTGAGAGGCCCTTTGAGCTCACTGAAAAGATACGTGGCGATATTTTCCGATGACGGGTTGATGTTGCTGAAGATCGGCATGTTGTTGAGATCCCGGTGATCAAGCTTGTCAACCGCCTGTTTGACGATGGTCTTCAGGACCTTGAAGTCGATGCCCATGCCGAGCTGGTCGAGTTCGGTGGCCCGGACGGTGACATTGACCTTCCAGTTATGGCCATGCGGGTTCTCGCAATCGCCGGGATAGTCCCGGAGATGGTGAGCGCCGGCAAAATGGGTTTTGACAAATATATCGAACATGTCGAGACTCCTCTTGGTTGACTGGATATGGTTTGCCGGTGGCTGGCAACCAGAATATGCTGGACAGAATCGTGTCCGGGTTTTAATTGATCACCAGGATCAATGCGGGCTGGCTCTCGTGCCGAGGCGGTCCGCATCCATTCCCGATCGATAGAATATATACAGTTTGCCAAGCAATGCAGCAGAAAAGGAGCAAAAGAGCATGGCGTTTATTGCCCCGCTGAAGGGAGTAAGGTTCAACAGTGAGAAGGCCGGTAGGCTCGACGATATCGTCACCCCTCCGTATGACGTGATCAGGGAGGGGGCGGTGGCCAGTTTCACCGCCAAAAACCCCTACAGCATGATCCGTCTGGACATCGTCAAGGACTCCGGCGCAGGTGCCTCCCATCCTGAGCGCTATGCCGAGGCGGCGGCACTGTTTCAGGAGTGGTTGAGAAACGGCGTGTTGATCAGGGACGAGGAGGAGGCGATCTACCTCTATGAAACCAGATATTCGCTGCATAACGGCAGGAAAATGGTGCGCAAGGGATTCCTCTGTCTCGTCGGCCTGGCGGAACTGAATGAAGGGGTAGTCAAACCCCATGAAAAGACCTTCGATTCAGTCATCTCCGACCGCCTGAACCTGCTTCGCCACTGCCGGGCTCAGTTCAGCCAGATCTTTTCAGTGTATTCCGATCCTGCCAACACGGTCATCAAGCTGCTTGAGGAGGCGCCGGCCGAACCTGCCGGCGAGGTAGTTGATGCCGATGGCTGCACCCACGCCATATACAGAGTCGTCGACAGCGCAACTATCCGCCTGGTGCAGCGCTATTTCATCGACCGACCGCTCTATATTGCCGACGGCCACCATCGCTATACGACTGCCCTTGCCTACCGCAAGATCGTCAGGGAGGAGCGCGGGGATCTGCCGGACACGGACCCGGCGAACCATGTGATGATGTATCTGTGCCCGATGGAGGACCCCGGCCTGGCGGTTCTGCCCACCCACAGGCTGCTGTACTGGCCGGGAAGGCTTGATGCCGACCAGCTGTCCGCCCGATTGGCTCCTTTGTTTGATTTGACCGAGATCCGCACCGGCAGCCGCGAAACCCTGGTGGAAGAAGTGCTGGCGAGGATGGACGAGATTGAGCAGCAATCGCCCAGCCGGCCCTCCAACAGTTTCGGGGTGTACCACGCAGGCGATGACCGTTGTTTCGTCATCAGTCTCAAGGGATGTGCCCAGGCTGATCTTGAGATCCATGCTGCCAGTCTCAGGGAACTCGACGTCGTTGTTCTGTCAGAGCTGATCGTTAAAAGACTGTTCGCCCTTTCTCCCGAGAGATGCGAAACTGACAGCCTCATCCACTTCTTCAGCGATCCGGATGAAGCCCTCGACACGGCCGTCAAGGACAGCGCTGCCATGGAGGGACGGACCCCTCTGCTGTTTCTGATGAATGCGACCCGGGTTGATCAGGTGAGGAAGGTGGCCGATGACAACCTGATCATGCCGCACAAATCGACCTATTTCTATCCGAAGATCATGACCGGGCTCCTCTTTTATCAGCTGATAGACACAGAAGTGATACATCACCTTGATGGAGAATGACCGCAACCTTACCCAGCCGGTGCTGAGCGTAGATTCACTCTTTGCCGGCCGGCTCACCTGCAGGCAGCACCGGAATGGGTATCGATTCTCGATCGATGCCGTACTCCTGGCGCATTTCCACCAACCTGACAGGAATGCCGTCGTCCTCGACCTGGGAGCCGGCTGCGGGATAATCGGCCTGATCATGATGTACCGGTGGGAGAGGCTGATCTCCGCACTGACTGCGCTGGAAATCCAGCCAGGACTTGCGGAACTGGCCCGGCAAAACTTTGCGAACAACTGCTATGCTGAAAAATGCCAGGTGCTTGAGGAAGACCTCCTGAAAATCCGCCAGTGTCTGTCACCCGGGGCTTTTTCCCAGGTGGTCTGCAACCCACCGTTCTACAAGGCGGGAGAGGGGCGCCAGAATGCCTGCAACGAAGCCCTTTTCGCCAGGCACCAGATCCTGGCCGGTCTTGACGATTTCGTCGGTGCCGCAGCTTTTGCCCTTAAAAATGGCGGGTGTCTTTCCCTGATATATCCTGCTGAGGGACTCGCCGAGGTTGCCTGCAGCCTGGCCGCCAATGGCCTGACAATGAAGCGGCTTCAGTGTGTCTACAGCTACCCAGATCAGCCCGCCAAGGCTCGACTGGTGCTGGTGCAGGCAAGGAAAAAGGCGGGCAGGGGTGTGCGGGTAATGCCGCCGTTGTATGTGTATTCAGCGAAAAACGGGGCATACAGCCCCCACGTGCAGATAATGTACGAGGCCCTTCCAGAGACAGAGACAGGGATATCTTCGCAACTGGAAGCGACCGAGGATGCAGGGTAATGCTTGCTTCGATCAGGAGCTGCACAGTTATCGGGATTGACGGTGTCGTGGTCGAGGTGGAGGTCGATGTCGCCAAC
>CAYYWK010000207.1:0-5936 GCA_964475345.1 uncultured Desulfobulbus sp. | reverse complement strand
TTCTATCAGCGTTGAGTGGAGGTTGTCCGCCGGTTCATCTGCCTGACCTTTGAGCCAGAGGACAGTTTCGTCGGCAAAACTGCCCAGCCTGTCAAGTCCATCGTTGACATGCTCGACCCGCTGACGCACCACATCCTGAAACTGAATGTCTCCCAGGGCAGTCGAGATCTCCTGGACGATAGCCTTATTGGCGTCGTCAATATTCCTGGTGATATCTTCCAGAAAGAAGGAGGCCTTGCCGAATCTTTCAGCGATGAACATTATATTCTTTGCGAGATCATTGAATTCGCGCGAATTTTTTTGATTTTTAATGGACTCCCGGGCATTTCCGGTTTCCTTCTGCACCTGATCTGCAACTCCAGTGATTCTGTCTTCTATATCCTGTGCGGCTTTATTGGTCTGGACACAGAGTTGACGCACTTCACCGGCGACTACGGCGAATCCTCTGCCGGCCTGACCGGCACGGGCAGCCTCGATCGCCGCATTCAGTGCGAGCAGGTTTGTCCGCTGGGCGATATCTGTAATGATCTTGACGAGCGGCCGCAGCTGTTCAATCTCATTGGAAAGACGTTCGACCCGCGACAGGTTTTCTTCCAATTGATGCATCTGCCGGGCCGAGAAATTGTTCAAGGCCCTGATGACTTCCTCGTTCGTCTGCATCTGCTGATGGGTTGCCTGTACGAGCTCGATACTTTTTTCTGTCGACGAACCGATACGCTCCATCTGTGAATTGCTCTTTTCGTGTACAATCATCATTCTCTGGACCACCTGGAGTACGGCTGTCTCGGTTTGAGCTATTGTTTCACGCAACTGACTGCTCAATACATTGTTGTACTGCGCTATATCGGAAACGGTTTGGAGAAATGACTCTTTCACGCGTATAGCCTGAGCTGAACAGCGATCATGGGTGGACAGCGTGTCAAATGCAATACGCAGGTAAGGCTTAATGATGTACATCGTCAAGGCCAGGACCATCCCAGAGGCGACAAGTCCAGTGAGGGCAATTTCCACACGGGCAGGGATGCCAGTCAACTGGTGCAGCGACGGATACACCAGATATGCGCAGATGGAGACGCCGATTATGCTCGCCGCAGTCTTTTTAAGTATCGATACCGGTGAGTCGGGAAGATCAGGAAATTTCCCCGGATAGTTCAGATCAATTTTCATGGTGATCCTCTAGAAGTACTTACGCCCCGGGCAGCACCTGTTTGATGACCTTGATAAGCTCATTTCCTGCAACCGGCTTTACCAGCCATCCTGTCGCCCCGTTCTTTTTTGCCTCATCCTTCTTTGCCTGCTGGCTTTCGGTAGTAAGTGCGAGAATGGGGGTAAAACGAAAACCAGGCAGGGCGCGAACCGCTTTGATGAATTCCAGGCCGCCCATGTTCGGCATGTTGATATCTGTGATGATCAGATCGGGTTTTATGCCGCCTTTGAGCTGATTCAAGGCCTGCACGCCGTCGTCGGCTATCACCACCTTAAATCCGCTGAGCTCTAGATTCGCCTTAAGGCTCATGCGCATCGTTGCCGAATCATCTATGACCATGATATTTTTGGACATATTCTCATTTCTCCGCGTTACTTTTTTAAAGCTGAAACAAGCCAACCGGCAAATTCGCTATCGGATGGGAATACTGTGACCTCAGGCCTGGCGGCCATCAGCACCTGCAGATTGGCAGCATGGAGATGCGTACAATTCGTAAGATCTATTTTTCCTTTCGGATACTTATGCAGCCATTCCAAAAATCCTTCTGCTTCCTCCACCCCGACGATCTCGGTGAACACTGCACGGTTCTTCTTGAAGGTAATAGGCATTACAGCAACTCCTTGAAGTTGAGCACCATAAGAACCGATCCGTCCCCCAGCAGGGCGGACCCGGAATAGGCGGTGAGGCCCATCAGGACACCCGCCATTGGCTTGAGGATGATATCGACGGATTCATGGAAATTATCCACAAGAATGCCCACCGGTTCCTCCCCATGACTGACCACAAGCACGGCAAATTCGTCATCGTCGTTGGCAATTGGCGGCGTTGCCAGGCTGAGCAGGCTGCTGAGCGCCTTGAGCGGGACAACTCGTCCCCGCAGAATCATGGTCTGAGCGTTTTTGACGGATTGGATGTCGCGTTTCCGAACCCGCACCGTTTCCAGCACCGCATCCATCGGCACGCCGAAGATCTGGCTGTCCGCTTCGACGATCATGACATTGGTGACCGCCATGGAAAGTGGCAGGGAAAGCCTGAGGCAGGTGCCTTCGTTTTTCCGGCTTTCAAGGAGGATGGTGCCATTGACCTTTTCCACTGCGGTCCTGACAACATCCATGCCGACACCCCGGCCGGAAAGGTCGGAAACCTGGTCCGCCGTGGAAAATCCAGGGGCGAAAACCAGCTGAATAGCCTCCTGGGCGTTCATCCGCCCAATCCGCTCCTCATCCAGCAGTCCAATCTCACAGGCTTTGCGTTTGATGGCTTCCGGGTCGAGTCCCCTGCCATCGTCCTTGATCGTAATGACCACACGGTCAGATTCCTGGCTGGCACGTATCGTCAACGTCCCTTGGGAGGGTTTACCAGAACGCTGTCGTTCTTCAGGTTGCTCGATGCCATGGTCGAGACTGTTCCTGACGATGTGGACCAAAGGATCGCCCAGTGCCTCGATGATCAATTTGTCGGCTTCGGTCTCTTCCCCTTCAAGCACGAGGTTGACTTCCTTGCCAAGGCGGTGGGAGATATCGCGAACGAGACGGGGAAATCGTTGAAATATGAACGACACCGGCATCATCCGCACCTGCATGATCGAATCCTGCATCTCTTCCGCAATCCGGTTGATCACTGCATATTGCGTTTTGATTTCACGTGACAAATCGCGAATTCCATAGACAGACTCAGCTCGTCCCGCCAGGTAGGGCAAGGCGTTTTTTGCCACCACCATCTCGCCGATCAGATTCATCAAGCGATCTATTTTGGCTTGATCGACCTTCAGCACCTTCGAGCCGACAAGTGAGTCCTCTGCCCGTCGACCGAACTTGACATCCATCTCTCACGATCCTGCTGGCGCCGCCGCAGGGGAAGTCTTCGGCTGCGCAGGGAGAACATCCGATCGGAAATGGGGCGATGCTCCGCCGGAGGTTTCGTCAATGTCCTGTTTCAGAGACAGGTCCGTCCTGTGAGGAAAAATCTGATTAAGCCACTCTCGAAGCGGTGCGAATGTGCCGTTGAAGACTGCTGATTCGGTAGCTGATGCCAGTGATGCGAGGGCGTCTGTTCGGCCTAGGGCATGCAGGCAACCGGACAGGGCAGAACTTATCCCCTGAATGCTTCCTGCCAGCCAGGAGACATCGTCAGGCAGGGAGAGAATCTCGCGCTGAGCCCCCACTATTCTGTCTATTATCTCGGAGGATACGCTTGCCGCGGAAGGTGCCTCAGGTTGTTCAATCGGTACGGGCTGCCCTCTGCCGTGATCGATCGAATGCCAGTCGGGCGGCGAAAAACTTCTCAGCGAGAGCAGGAGCGCCTCGATGAAGGGGCCTCCTTCTTTCCCGAGCAATTCCAGAACGAGGGCAATCCACCGCAGGACCGAAGCAATCCATAGCGCAGGATTCACCAGTTCCTGCATGCTTTGCACCGACAGATTCAATACTTCAAGCTTTCCTTCCCGAAGTGAGCGGAGGGCATCGACGATGAAATCTTCATAGACCGGCCCGCCGTTGGGATCTCCTTGGGGAAAGATCAGCGCCTCCCCGGGAATCTCTTCGATACCGACCTGCTCCGTCACATAGCGGAAAAACTCGTTGAGTTCTTCCAGGCTTGCCGTGCTCAGAATCGTGAAGTCGAGAAGACAGCGATAGGCATCCAGTTCGGTAAGTTTAGCCCAGGACTCGCGAGGGTGTATCTCCCCCCAGACAAGACCGGGGGTTTTTCGGGCCTGGAAGAACGGATCCTCACCCTGGAAGAAGCAATCCTCTGCCGGGCGGTAGCACAGCAAGTGCAGGGAGTTGCCCTCTGCCGCCGACCGGAAGGACGTCATGCGCACAGCTTCCGGTACCCGGGACAGATCCGGGGCGGGGTGGGTCTGCGCTGCGGTCTGTCTTTTGGTTTCAGGCGAAGACGCGGTGCCGGGAGGTACCGGGACATCCTTTTCCTCTCCAGGTTCTGATTCGCCGATGAGCCGGCGCAGCATCTCGGCAAGGCGGAAGGAATCGTTGCCCCTGGATGGATCGATCTTCTCCTGCGTCTCGATCTCATCGCAGAGCAGGCCGACGAAATCCATTGCATCGAGCAGACGGTCAGCCATCTCGAGCGAATAGACAACCTTTCCGCAACGGACAGCGTCCATCAGGTCCTCTCCGGCATGCAGCACCCGGGTCAGTTCCGGATAGTCAAAAAGACCGCTGTTGCCTTTCAGGGTGTGGACCAGCCGGAACAGTTCGGTGATCAGTTCGCCACTTGCCGGCTCCTTTTCGAGTTGCATCAGCTTGATGCCGATTTGCTGGAGGGCCTCGCGGGATTCGGAGAGAAATTGTTCCAGCAGTGAATTCATGGCACGACCTCCCCCAGCAGAGAGCTGCAGTACAGCAGCAGTTCGTCCGGCTTCACCGGTTTGATCAGATAGATATTGGCCCCGGATCGATATGCTTCGCCCTTGTCCCGTTGCTGAGCTTCAGTGGAGATCATCACCACCGGCACCTGCTTGAGATCTCTCCCTCGCAATTCCTTGACAAAGGCATACCCGTCCATTTTCGGCATGTTGAGATCAACCACATAGAGATCGAAAGACTGCTTCAGCGCCTTTTCCAACGCCTCGATACCATTAACGGCTTCTTCCACGTCATATCCCGCTGACTCTAGGATGTTGCGGTAGTACATGCGCACAGTGGCCGCATCGTCGACAATGAGGATGTGCTTCATCGGTTCTCCTTGGATCGTTGGTAGACGATCGAGTCTGGAAATTTTCGGATCTGAAAGAGCGAGGAGATCCGGCTCATTGATTCGGAATGGCCGAGACAGAGAAACCCGCCCGGGCTGAGGGCATCGAAAAACGTGTCAGCTGCCTGCCTGCGGGACAGGTCGTCAAAATAAATCAGCAGATTGCGGCAGAATATGACATCGAAGCCTCTGTAGGCACGGACATCGGCAGGATTCATGAGATTGACCCTTGAAAATTCGACCGACTGACGAAGTTCGTCGTTGACCTGGTAGCCATCACCCTGCTCCTTGAAATATTTGGCAAGAATCCCAGGTGGAAGATGCTGGACGGAACGCGCGGAATATAAACCCCTGCGGGCACGTGCAAGAATCGCGGTATCAATGTCCGATGATATGATCTCCACATCCCACTGGCTGATACCGCTCCAATGTTCGAGCAGATAGATGGCTATCGAATACGGCTCTTCGCCTGAGGACGAAGGCATGGACCAGATTCGGATAGGCAGGGAGTCTGATTTGCAACGGGTAATTTCCCCAAGGATGGAAGTAACCAGGCACTTGAACTGATACTCCTCCCTGAAAAAATAGGTTTCGTTCACGGTCATCAGATTGGTCAGTTTCTGCAGTTCGTTGCCGGAAGCCTCGAAACGGAGCATCATGAAATAATTTCTAAATGTGCCTGATTCCGTTGCTTCGATGCGCTCAGCTAGCCTTTTGTCGACAAAATACCGCTTTGATTCCTCAAACTGGATGCCGGTCTTTCGATAGAAGTATTCCTGGAAGCGGAAAAATTCTTCTTTGCTGATGGTGAGATCTTCCATACAGTCTCAGATTCCGCTGATGTGTTTGATGGCCAGATTGGCCGCGAACAGGATATATGGTTCGTCGGGAAAACGTTGTTTCAGGCGTTCAAGCGCATCAAGCGACTCGGGGGTTCCCGCCTCACCGAGCAGATCTACCGCCGCGCCGCAGACATTGAGATGGGGCTCTTTTTCGATAACTTCGATCAACCATT
>CAYYWK010000206.1:0-5946 GCA_964475345.1 uncultured Desulfobulbus sp. | reverse complement strand
AGAAAACTCGGTGATCTGATCAGCGTTTCCTTCGACACTCACGCTGCATCGGACATCCTCTTCTGTTAAGGCCCACGTCTTTAATGAACTGCCAGGCAAACTCCCTGGGGGCCACGGAGATGCTGGAATTTTCATGGCTCCCGCCTCTTGAAATTGTCCATCGAATTGACCAGCAATGGACAAGACGGTGAGTACTGCCTCAGCGTGAACATTCTGCCCACCGCGTCCTGAAAATGGCTCGATTAACAGAATCTCCTCTCACTGTAAGAAATAATCACGTAAACTGTTCAAAAAAAAAGCCGGCACCACCAGCGCGACAGAGCTACCAAAAGAGGAAAGGTAGCGACAAGGGAAGTTTGCACTGAACAGGTCTCCCCCGACAATCCGGATAGCGCAAAGAAGATTGTACATCTTCTGCCGCCAGGGTGTTCCTGGCAATTTTCGGGAAAAACCTCTTCCCTCTCCCTGCAGCGAACAACATCTTCAGCTCTTTGAGCAAGACTCTGCCAACCTTTCACGACAGCACATGAATGACCCTCTGAAAAAAATTCTCACCCCCATCAAGGAACTCCAGAATATTCGCGGCATCGCCTTGCCAATCGGCCTTGAGTTCCTCCAGCTGGTCATAACCGGCCCCCCAGGAGCTGGAAAATCTTACTATATAAACCAGATACGTGGCTGGCCCAATGAGGGCTACATCGATCTCTCCCGGAATAACTGGTGGAAAAACCAGTCGCTGGTCTACAGGCCCAGGGAAATCCATCTCGGGCTGCCTTTTACGGGGATACCAGAAGCCCTGACTGTTTTTGACAAGGATTACCTCGACTGTCAGCCTCGTCCAGCCCTGGACTTTTCCCGTATCAAGATACCGCCGGCAGGCAGCAGTCCGTTCTCCACCAACTGGCGCGACAGGTATATTTTTGAATTCCTGATACCCGAACCCGAAGTAATCCTCAGTCAGCGGCAGGCGAGACAAAACCAGGGGTATTTTCCCGTTGACGACAACCTGTCGCTTGAGATGGTGGAGCAGCAGGTCGCAATCTATCGTCACGTTGCGCTCTACATGCACAGAGCAGGCATCCATGTATACATCCGCAAGGGGCTCAATCAACCTCCCATGCGAATCAACGAACACAATGCCACCAATGTCCCGCCATGGGCAGTGCTCGCCCGTCCGACCCGGCCGAGCCTGAAGACCGTGGCAGGCTGGAAGTGGATTTTCGGTCTGCGGACACCGGCAACATGGCTGACCCTGACCAACGAAGTGCAGCGGATCAAGGGTAGCAGCCGTATCGCCCACGACGGCAAGGCGTTCGATATGCTTCTTGGCGAGTTCCGCCTGCGCTTTTCCCCCGAGATCACGCTCGGAGTCAACAAAAGGGCGGTCAAGAAGAACTGGCTGATCCATCTGCCGGGTGGGTGCCATACCACGGCGATGGATGGTTTTGCCCGTATCCGGGTTGGCGAGACCGTTGTCATCGGCCGGTCAGCCAAGGAGCTCGATGAAATTTTCCATTTCCCAAAGCATGTCGCCAAAAGGCATGTGACGTTGACCAATCAACGGGGAGACCTGCTGATCAGCCCCCTGGATGAAGCGCATGGCGTCAGGCTGGTGCGGACAGAGAACCTCGACCTCCGGGAAAGGATACCTGCAAACAGGTATGCGGCAATGAACCGGTTGAAGAAACTGCTTGGCGGCAGCATCTCCCCCCTGCCTGCTTCGCAGGCTCTCGATGTCCTGCGATCAATGAATGCCCTGCTGGAGAATGAACCGTATAGAATCCATGATAACGATTGCCGGCCCGGCGGGCTGATCGAACTGCCGGCCTCGACTCCGCCTGTTATCATCGGCGACCTTCACGCCCAAGTCGACAACCTGCTGAAGATTCTCAGCGAAAACTGCCTGCTTGACTGCCTGGGCAGCAATGCCGTTAAGCTCATCATCCTCGGTGATGCCGTCCATTCGGAAATAGCTGATGAGATGGAGGACATGGACAGCTCGATCCTGATGATGGATCTGATTTTCAACCTTAAACTGCAGTTCCCGGCCAATGTCTTCTACCTGCGAGGCAATCATGACAGTTTTGATCCCCAACTCAGCAAGGGGGGGATTTCCCAGGGGCTGCTCATGCGCAACCGGCTGCAGGAACTGCGCGGCCACGATTATGTCCACGAGATGGAAAAGTTCTACGATCTCCTGCCCTATGTCGCCGTTTCAGCCTCGTATATCGCCTGCCATGCCGGACCACCCCGCAGCGCCACCAGCCGCGAGGATATCATCAACATCCGCCACAACCCACAATTGACCCACGATCTGACCACCAGCCGCCTGCAGCTCGCCAGTTCCCTGGCTTCCGGCTATACCAAGGGTGATATCAAGCGATTTAGAAGCGGTCTCGGCCTTCCCAAAGGAACCCGTCTCATCGTCGGCCACACTCCCCTCGACCCCTTCGGCAGCTTCTGGAAAAACGCCGGGGCAATAAAGGGCCACCATATCGTCTACAGCGCCCATAAGGAAGGCCCGAGCATCTTCATAGTCATAGCGAACAAATTCGTTCCGATCAGCTATCCGGCCGAACCCCTGACAAAGATCATTAACCGGCTGCGACTTCCTTCCCCGAATTGATCCCCTTTTGAGCTCAATTAATTGTGTGCGTCAAGTTCTGCAATTTGTATCAGCAAGTGGTGTAGCCACGAAGAAAAACCGGCGGCTGAGAATGGGCTTGAGTGAGCTCGTCGGAGGCCGCCGGCTCCTGCTTATGCCCTAATCGCATCAGGGCTTCCTTTTTGTGCGCTCTCAGGAGATTCCTGTCGAGATAGCGGCGAACTTCAATCCAGTCTTCATGTGTTTCCTCAGCCAGTGCCCGGATCAACCTGATACGGCCTGGCGCGTTGGGAAAGATCCGCACTACCCGCTTACGGCGCTTGATCTCCTCATTGAGCCTTTCAGGCATGTTGGTTGATTTGAGATGCTTGTGATGCCCATGAGGTAGGCCATAGAAAGTGATGGAGACGGAATGGCGATTTTCCGTCACTCACGGCATGGAACCATCATTCTCCAGCCTGGTCGGGGTGGCGGTAACCTCTGAAGGTCGCCCCGTGCCATATCCCTCTTGCCGGAAGACGGCCCGGTCTGCTCTACATCTGCCGGAACAAATGGGCGAAACTCCGACTCACCGACAGAGTTTCGGGACGGTCCCGTACCACCAGAACAATCCGCCCGAGCAGATCACGGCGGGCAGCGACGATCGCCCGCGCATGCACGACCGTGCCCCGGTGCACCTGCCAGAAATGATTCGGGTCCAGGCGCGGCAGCAGCTCCTTCAAGGGCGTACGCAGCAGGTACTCATGGCCGGTGGTGACAATCGTTGTGTATTTATCGGCACTGCGAAAATAGCAGACATCTTCCACCGGCAGCAGCCGCAATTCCTCTTTTTCCTGGACGCGCAGCCAACGCAGGTATTCGATCGCCGGGCTGGTTTTGGGCAACAGTTCCTGCAATCGAGCCAGCAGTTCGGCTGTTGCCAGGGCGGGAGCCTGGCGGAGGCGGGCCACGCACGAGGCCAGCCGTTCATCCGCCACCGGTTTCAGCAGATAGTCGGCCGCCGCCAATTCAAAGGCCGCGACAGCCTGCTCCTCGTAAGCGGTGACAAAGACCACCCTGCAGCTGGCTGGGGCGCTCCTTGCCGCTTCCAGCCCCGACAGGCCCGGCATGCGGATATCGAGAAAGGCCAGATCCGGGGCCAGGCACTCCAGACATTGCCGTGCCGCCACGCCGTCATGGACCATCATGCCGACATCCAGTTCCGGCCACAGACGCGCCAGCCGCCGCTGCAGATCCAGGGCCAGATGAACTTCATCATCAGCGATCAGGGCACGCATGGTATCTCCAAAATGGCGGTGACGCCACCGGCGCCGTTACTGGTGAGCGTACAACTGGCTTCCTTGCCGTATAAAGCCGCCAGGCGCGCACTTACATTGTCAAGGCCGGTTCCGGAACCGCTAAGGCCTTGACCATTCAGACCGACGCCATCGTCATGGACCTCTAGCCGCAACCGTCCCGCCTCTGTCCGTGCGATGATCTGGAGACTGCCGCCACCCAGTTTTGGTTCGATGCCGTGGCGGACGGCATTCTCCACCAGCGGCTGCAGGAGCATCGGCGGAAAAGCCAGCTGTCGAGCTGCAGTCGGCACATGAAAATGCCAGTTCAGGCGTGATCCAAAGCGCAGGGAAAGGATCTGCAACCAGTTCTCCAGCAGATCCAGCTCATCGCCGAGGCTGGAGTGGTCACTTCGGACCCGAACAAGTGTCAGCCGCAGCCAGCTGGTCAGCCGGTCGAGAAGCTGCCGGGCCTGGCGGGGTTCGACCTCGGTCAAGCTGGCGACATTGGCCAGGGTGTTGAACAGGAAGTGGGGCTCGATCTGCGCCTGCAAGAGTTTCAAATGAGCTGTCAACTCCCGCCGTTCCCGCTCCGTTTCTTCCAGGTGTTTCTGGCGCAGTTCACTGTCGACGGTGTAGAGGCGTTCGGCAAGAACAAAGATCGTGATGCCGATGATCGAGAAGGCCATGCCAATTGCCGAGCATTTCAGAAGATTGGCATTGGACAGTTGTGGCAGCTTGGCCGGATCGAAAATCAACAAACTGACAAGACGGGCAAGGACGATGCCCGCGGATATGCCCACCGGCAGCCCGAGCATGGCCGCAATCCATCGCCGCCAGCCGGTTCTCATCCTTCGCCTCAAAAGGATCAGGGTCAAGGCGACACTGCAACCCATACACTGGGAATCAACCAGGTTGACCGCAAAGCCAGCGCCATAGTTCAGAAGACTCAGCAACAGGGCGATGAGAGTATTAAAGAGGAGAAGAACTCCAATGCCGAGAATCCATTGAGGAATAGCTACCACGATAGTCACTCAGGTCAGGGGATGGCAAACCGCAATCCGAGCAGCACACTGCAGTCAGTGAACTGGCCGAATTCCTGGCGGTTGCCGCCGCTATTTGCCGCCGCCAGAGCAAAGCAGCTTACGCTGCCTGTGATGTAGTGCTCGCTATACAACCCCAACTCGCCGCTGTTGTCATTGAGATTATGTATTCATCAGCCGCCAGTATGTGTTTTCCGCCATCAGACTGTTCTGCCAGACCAGATGCAGATTGTCTCGATTGAGCAGCTGCGGCGATGCCTGGAAAGTAGCTCCCAAAATGCCGAGCATTGCAGCCGCCGGCAGGGCGGCGGTGGCCTGCACCCGCTCGAAAAAGGCATCCGATTCGTCACTGTCATAGCCATGACCATACCACAGATACTCGGCGGTCAGGCTTTGGCCATTGATCAGAGTGCAGGTGGCTCCGGCCAGGACACCGGCGCGGCGGGGTAATTCCGCCAGCAGTTGCCATTCCCCCCGCCGCGTCGACGGCCAGTAACGGGCCGATGCAGCCGGAACTGGCCTCGCCGTAGAGCAGCCAGGCGTCGTCCATGGTTCTCTCACCATACAGGCCGACAAAGAACCCTTGTCAGGGGATATCATTTGAGTCCAGCCCAGAATACAGGCATCACCACGCAATTCCCCATCCCCCAGCCAGGAATCACCCCTCCCTTCGCCGATCCGGCCAGGGTTACCCTGGTAGCCTTGTAGCCTTCGGTCTGCGCGTTGGCAATGTTGCTGGCCTTTGACTGGAGACGGATGCTGAATGCCGCAAGGGCAGAAAGCGCTGAGGAAGTGGCTGAAATTATACTTCCTTGGCAGTGATGGAGGTTGTTCAGGTTGTGAATTCATTTGTAAACAATGCAAAACATACTTCATGATATATCGATTATGAAAGAAATGTCAATTGTTTGATTCGACATGTAAAATTGAGCAGTCGTCCGACAAGATCAGGATCGTTGTCGCGTCAGCTACCGAAATGGCATTCCACGTACATCTCTCTCCCGGATCACATTACAGCCCTTCT
>CAYYWK010000205.1:0-5950 GCA_964475345.1 uncultured Desulfobulbus sp. | reverse complement strand
GGATGGGCAAAAAAAAAGTCCGAGGAGCATCAGGCGATGCACCTCGGACTTTTTACGGACGGAAAAGTCGTGGTCTTGCTGGCAGGTCTTCTGACTCGCGGATCACCCTCCGGCCGCGCCTTCCCGGGGGAAGCCCGATCAAGACTGTATCCCCAGTGACATCATGCGGCCGTCGTCCCCGCTCACAGCGCTGGCCCAACGTCACGGATTCGCACCGTGTTCCCTTTTCACCCCGGCGGTAGCAGACTGCCGCCAGCGGCACCAGAAAGAATGTCGTTGCCGGAATTTTACTCAAAATGGCTATTCCTGTAAAGATCCCGCTTGCCCCGCACCTTGACTTGCTGCAGGTGGAAATCAGTTCCCGCTGCACCGCAGCATGCAGCTACTGTCCCCACAGCCTGTTCGCCGATGTCTGGCAGAGCAAGCCGATGGATTTCGCCCTCTTTGAGAAACTGACGCCGGTCTTACCCGTCACCGGCATGATCTACCTGCAGGGATGGGGCGAGCCGTTCACCCACCCCGAGTTCTTCCGCTTTGCACGCGCCGCCTGTGTTCCCTTCCGGCGGATAGCAAAATCAATTGCAGCGTGCCGCCCCCTCAGGTACGTTTCATCCATGACCGCTTTGTAGCCGGCCTCTCATCATCGTCCGCCACCGCCCTATGAGGTTCCCATGTCTGCAGCAGTCCGCATTCTCCTGCCGAGCCTCTGCCTGTTCCTGGCCGCCCGAGCCTTCGCCGCCCCGCTGCCGCCATTTGCACCCGTCGTTAGCACAGGACGCATTGCCGAGGCCAATCGGGTGCAGGAACGACAGGCCTTGGCGATCCCGGGGATATCGGGGTCGGCTGGCGATGACCTCTTCTCCTTTTTCTCCGCCTGTTTGCAATGACCGGCCGGTTCCCGCAGACACTCCCCACCCCGTCCTTGGGCCAGCTGCCGGATGAAGCTCCTTCAAACAGCTGTCTCTCGCCGGACTTACCGCTCTCAACCTTGACCTTCCATCATTCCATGAACGCGACCATCCTGATAATCGAAGACGAGGCGGGAATCGCCGACAACATCAGCTACGCCCTCGCCACCGAGGGGTTTGTCACCCACTGGCGGGCAAACGGCCGGGAGGGCCTGGCAGCCCTAGCCGCCGGGGCAATCGACCTGGTGATCCTCGATGTCGGCCTGCCCGATATCAGCGGATTCGAACTGGCCAAGGAAATACGCCGCAACCATGCGGTGCCGATTATTTTCGTCACCGCCCGCAGCAGTGAAATAGACAGGGTGGTGGGGCTGGAGATCGGCGGCGACGACTATGTCGTCAAACCATTCAGCCCCAGGGAACTGACGGCCAGGGTCCGAGCGGTGCTGCGCCGACATAACGGCGAAAATCGCCCTGCATCGCCAGCTGTTGCTCCGTTGGACACTCCCCCCTTCGAGGTGGACGACGAACGCCACAGCATCCGTTTCCGCGGCCGCATCCTCGATCTCTCCCGTTACGAGTTCAGGCTCCTCAGACTGCTGGTCAAGAGCCCGGGCAGGGTGTTCAGCCGTGAACAGATGATGGCCAAAGCCTGGGAGGCCCCCGACATGAGCCTGGAGAGGACCGTCGACACCCACATCAAGACCATCCGCCACAAGCTCCGGACAGTCGCCGCCGATGAGGAGTGGATCCTTACCCACCGCGGCATCGGCTATTCCCTGAAGGAATCGGCATGAGAACGAGCATCCGTATTTTCCTGGTGATCCTGGTGACCGCTGCCATCGGTTTCTCGATGCTCTTCAGATGGATATCCGAAGACCTCAAACCCCAGTTCCGTGCATCCACCGAAGAACCTCTCGTCGACACGGCCTGGCTGCTCGCCGGCCTCGTATCGGCCCAGCTCCGCGACGGCAGGATCGACCCTGCTCCTTTCCGCAGGGCCCTGGCCGATGTCGGCGGCACTATCACTCCGTCTCCCATTTATGGTTTCACCAAGACCTCGATGGACCTGCGGATATACATGACTGATGCCTCCGGCAGAGTGGTCTTCGACTCGTCCGGCCGGGACGAAGGCGCCGACTACTCCCGCTGGAATGACGTCTATCTCACGCTGCAGGGTCGCTACGGAACCCGCACCTCGTCCGAGCCTTCGACGGATTCGGCACTCAGTACCATGTACGTCGCCGCTCCGATCGTCTCTGGAGAAAAAATCGTCGGCGTCGTCAGCGTCGGCAAACCGACCGGCAGTGTCAATGCCTTCATAGAGGCATCGCGGCAGAAACTGCTCGCCGGCGGCCTGGTCACCCTTGCAGCGGTGCTGGTCGCCACTCTGCTGCTGTCGCTGATGGTCACCCTGCCGATCACCCGCCTGACCGCCTATGCCAATGCCGTCAGCCGTGGAGAGAGAGTGCCGATGCCGAAGATCGGTGGCGGCGAGGCCGGTATGCTCGGCCACGCCTTTGCTGAGATGCTGACCGCCCTCGAAGGCAAACAATACGTTGAAAACTACATCCAGACCCTGACTCATGAGATGAAAAGCCCCATTGCCTCGATCCAGGGAGCGGTCGAACTGCTCCATGAGGATATGCCGGAAGATCGGCGCGGGCAGTTTCTCCGCAACATCGAAAAGGAAGTTCACCGCATGCACCGACTGATAGAACGACTGCTGCTGCTTGCCTCTATTGAAAACAGGAAGACCCTGCACAACATGGAAAAGGTCGACCTGCTCAGTCTGGTCCGCAACACTGCGGAAACGTTCACCACCATCGCCTCGACCAGAGGAGTGGAGATCACCGTCGGCGGCAGCCCGGCAACCATCGATTGCGACCCTTTTCTTGCGGAACAGGCGATAGCCAATATCCTGCAGAATGCCCTGGACTTTTCCAGCCGGCACACGCTGATCACAGCAATGGTCACCCGGAGTAACACCACTGCCAGGCTGACAGTCGATGACAGCGGCCCCGGCATCCCGGATTACGCGCTGCCGAAAATCTTCGAACGCTTCTACTCGCTCAAGCGACCGGACAGCGGCAGAAAAAGCTCGGGGCTCGGCCTCAGCCTGGTACGGGAAGCAATGCTCCTCCATAACGGCACTGTCCTCGTGAAAAACCTCCCTGCAGGTGGAACCCGGGCAACCCTAGATTTTCCGATATAGCGAAGCCGCCACACTCCATCAATCGTTCATGGCTTTTTCACAGGGACTTCACGTTCTCCACGCATAGACTTGCTATTCTCCCGACATACGGTCAGGGCGCCAGCCCCGAATACTCACCAGACATCAGGAGGACAGCATGGAAGCACCGGAAAAGAAAGAACGATTCACCCTCACCGAAACCATCAGGACATCCCAGACAACCAGGATCCTGCTTATCTGCCTGATGACCCTGCTGCTGCAGATACCGATCAGCATGATCGACGGTACGATCGGCGAACGGCAGTCCCGCAGTCAGCAGGCCACCGAGGAAGTCGCCACCAAATGGGGACGGCAGCAGACGGTCATCGGCCCCATCGTCACCGTACCTTATGAGGTCGAGGTCGTGCAGTACGGCAATGGCCTGCCGACCGAGGGCAAAAAGTCGGTAAAAGTCAAGTATGCGCATTTTCTTCCGAAAGAACTCCACATCGAGGCAGTTTCTGAAAACCTGTTCAGGCACCGCGGGATCTTCGACGTCCCGGTCTACCGGGTCGACCTTCAGCTTAAGGCCAGCTTCAGGCGTCCAAGCTTTGCCGATCTTGGCGAGAAACCCTCGGCAGTCCTCTGGGACAAGGTCGTCTTGAGCCTGCTGATCTCCGATCCACGGGCGATCAGCAAGAAAGCCGCAATTGAATGGAACGGCAACCATCTCGAATACCAGCCGGGAACCCGGGAATTCCTTGGCCTGAGCAAACGGATTCAGGTGGTACTGAAGAACACCCTGACCAGCGCGGAAGAATTCACCTGTACCAGCAGTCTCTCTCTGCAGGGTAGCGGTGGTCTTTTCTTCGCCCCGATGGGAGAAAATACTTCGGCATCCCTCCAATCGAACTGGCCTGATCCCAGCTTTCAGGGAGAATGGCTCCCTGTTGAGCAGTCGGTGACCGGCAAAGGCTTCAGTGCAAGCTGGCAGGTATCCTCGCTCGGAAGGAATTTCTCGCAACAGTGGATCGACAAAGGTAACGAGGACGTGCTGGCCAACGCCGAACTCTTCGGCGTCGATTTCATCGAACCGGTCAACAGCTATCGGATGACCGACCGCAGCATCAAATACCAGATACTCTTTCTCGCTCTCACCTTCATCACGCTCTGGCTCTTCGAAGTCCTCGCGGGGCTGCGCCTTCATCCTCTCCAATACCTCCTTGTGGGGTCGGGCATGTGCCTGTTTTATCTCCTCGTACTCTCGCTGGCCGAGCATATAGGTTTTCTGAAAGCATACGTCATCGCCGCTTCCTCGATCATTCTGCTCCAGGGCGGATACTGCATGGCAATCCTCAGATCTGCGCGCCGGGCGATGGTGATCAGCACCTTCATCGCACTACTCTACAGCTATCTTTACACTCTGCTTATCAAACAGGATTATGCCTTGCTGGCCGGTGCCATCGGGATGTTCCTACTGCTTGCGGCGGTTATGTTCCTCACCAGAAAAATTGACTGGTACGGGCTTCGGGTATAGCTTGCGCGCATCAGCGATCTGCAGTACTCCGGCCCTGCGTAATGCTGCCCACCCGGGCTGGGGTACTGGATGGAATCTCCTTGAGGCAACAACGATTTTACAGGGCATGAGAAACAGGGAGGTGTCCCCATTTAATGATTGACCGGCAGCCGGACCTCCGGTAGCATGATCCGCATGCCACGAATATCACGGATCATCGCCCCGGGGCTGCCCCACCATGTCACGCAGCGCGGCAACAACCGCCTGCCTGTGTTTTTCAGCAACGAGGACCGCAGAACCTACCTCGACCTGCTCTCCTTCCATGCCGCGCGCCACGAACTGCAGATCTGGGCCTACTGCCTGATGGAGAACCACCTGCATATCCTGGCGGTTCCCGGGCGCTCCGACTCGCTGGCCCGCGGCATCGGGATCACCAACCAGGTCTACACCCAGTACATCAACCGCCGGCTCCGCCACTCCGGGCATCTCTGGCAGAACCGCTTCTTTTCCTGTGTCATCGGCGGGGAGAAGCAGCTCTGGCAGGCGACCCGCTACATCGAATGCAACCCGTTGCGCTCAGGCCTGGCCGATTCCCCGGAAGAATACCCCTGGTCAAGCGCCGCCGCCCATATCACTGGCGCCAGGGACCCGGCGCTATCTGCGACGGGGTGGCTGCCCCAGAAGAAACGGGTGGCCTACTCCGCCTTCGTCAGCGAGGTTGATGAAGAGGCCAACGAGGCGATCCGCCGCGCCACCAGGACAGGACGGCCGTTTGCAGCGGATGACTTCATCGACGGCCTGGAGAGGCAGATGCAGCTGCCACTGCGCCCGGGAAGACGAGGAAGGCCGCCGAGAAAACCGCTGGAGGTCGGATCACGCTGATGTTTCCCGCCGATATCCTCCCGTCCGTTCCCCACGCCCCCGGCGTCTACCTGATGCTGGACAGCAAATCCGCCGTGCTCTACGTCGGCAAGGCCAAAGACCTGTTCAAACGCCTCTCCTCCTACGCCCGGCATTCAGGGGCCGAATACAGCAAGACAACAGTGATGCTGGCCAAGGTCGCCAGGGTTGACACGCTGATCACCGTCACCGAAAAGGAGGCCCTGATACTCGAGGCCTCGCTGATCAAGAAGCACAAGCCCCGCTACAACATCATCCTCCGCGATGACAAGAACTATCCGCTGATCAGGGTGACGGTGCAGGAGGAATGGCCACGGGTGATGATGACCAGGCGCCGCAGAAAGGACGGGGCCCGTTATTTCGGCCCTTACTCCTCGGTGGCCTCGATGTGGGCGACCCTGAAGCTGATCTCCGGGCTTTATGCTCCGCAGAAGGGGGCCATTCACCTGGGTC
>CAYYWK010000204.1:0-5977 GCA_964475345.1 uncultured Desulfobulbus sp. | reverse complement strand
GCCGCCTTCGGACGCGTAGGTCGACCAGGTGTCATCAAGCCCCATGGCCGCGAAGAGGATCAGGTAGCCCATCGCCGTGTACAGACCGGGCTCGGCGAACACGTCAGCCGACGGGGTGATGAAGAGCACCTCCGCCCCTTTTCGGTTGAAGGTCGGATTGATCCGGATGCCCGTCAGGTTCTCGATATCGTCGGGGAGGAAGTCGACATTGTCCTTGAAGGTATGGGGCTGCAGGCCCATGTGGTTGCCGGTACGGTTGGAGTTGGAAGCAGGCTCCAAAATCCAGTTGATGCCGATGCCGACCAGATGCAGCAGCTCGCGCAGCATCATCGTCACTTCGGCGGTATCGATGCCGTACGGACAGAAAACGGAGCAGCGCCGGCATTCCGTGCACTGGTAGGAGTACATGAACCACTCCTTCAGAACACCGACCGTCATCTCGCGGCCGCCGGCCATCCGGCCGAGAAGCTTGCCCGCCAGCGTGAAGTCGTTACGATACACCGACCTGAGCAATTCAGCCCGCAGGACCGGCATGTTCTTCGGGTCGCCGGTGCCGAGGAAAAAATGGCATTTGTCGGCGCAGGCGCCACAGCGCACGCAGCAATCCATGAAGATTTTCAGCGAGCGGAATTTCTCCAGCCGCTCCTTCAACCCGTTGAGAATGATTTCCTTCCAATCCTCGGGAAGCTTCCAGTCATCGTCCTCCGGCGACCATTCCCGGGCGTTGGGAAAGGACAGCCCTTTCTGGCTGTTGAGATACTCAACCTTTTCTTTCTTGGCAGGATAGGCATAATTGCCTTCCCGGAAATGCACCGGGATATCCATCCAGTCCCTGGTGGGAATTGCTCCAGTTGCCAGGGACGGCCCCTGCACGACGCTTTTCGATAATTGTTCTAATTTTGGAACTGCCATCGTTGTCTATTCCTTATAAGCTAGTTGTGGGTCTACTCAACTGTTTCAATTTCATCCTTCCTGGGCTGGCAACTCTTTTTCCACCGGAATTCCGGCTTCGACCATGTACTCGCGGAACTCATCTTCATAGCCGGCATAGGAATGCGGCTTGATATCGGGGTTCCATGGATTGATATGCCGTACCGCCCGGGAATTGTTTCTCATATTACGTGTCGGGCTGAGGAAAACGCCACCGAGATGCATCAGCTTGCTGAACGGGAAATAGACAAGCAGGGTTGCAACGAGAAATACATGGATATAGAAAATGGCGCCGATCTCACCAATAATGACAGGCTGGAAGGTCACAAGCCCCACTGCCAGTTGTTTAATCGCAACGATGTCAATGCCGTCGCGGAGAAAATGCCGCATCAGGGCGCCGGTCACACCAATGGAAAAAATCAGCACCAGCGGAAAATAGTCGTTGGCCAGGGAAATATACCGGACATGGCGGTTCACCAGACGACGGCTGAAGAGCAGTGCCGAACCGGCGATCAGACCGGCGGTGGTCATGTACATACTCGGGATACCGATCTCGAACATGCCGTCCGCCCAGTCAAGGAAGGCGACGACTTCCGGCACCGGGTTGAGGAACAGGCGCATATGCCTGATGACCACCATCAGGAACGAATAATGAAAGATGATGCCAAAAAGCCAGAGCCACTTCGACGACTCGTAGGTGATCTTTGGCCCGTCATGGATCTCCGATTTGGTGTTCCGGAAAAGAGACCGGAACGTGAAGATCTCCAGCAGCATCCTCGCAACAACCTCGACCGTGGTGTCCGGGGCTTCAAGCCGGTTGTGCTTGATGAAATCCAGGGACTTCCCCTGTCCGCAGGTCGTCTGAATCGAGAACGGAACAGGCGATTTTGCCCATTGTACCACCCGGTAGACAAATCCCACCAGGAAGACGGCAATAGCCACATAGGGGACGAACACACCAAAAAAATATGGCATTCCCGCTATCTGGGATCCTACCCCGGCAATCAGTATCAATGCTATGACTGCCAGAAATGAGAAGGCGTACTTCATTTCTTACCTCGCTTCAATTTGAACTGTTTTGGGCCACCCGGACTGGTGCTGAGTTCCGCCGGTGACCAGTTAAATACTCTCGACCTTGGGGATTGTTTCCTGGACATGCTTTTCTTTCAGGACTGCTGCCGATGGGCATCTGCTGTCTGTAAGGATGTGGCTGCCGCTCTTGATCTCCCGTATTCGCGTCTGATACAGTCGCTCCCTGCACTGCATGTAGAGATCGAAGGAGGCGAGCACAGCGAGATCCACAGCGAAATCAAAATCGTACAACTCTGAAACCAGATGACGGCGCTCTTTGTCGGCAGCGAGAATCTCTCTGGTGATATGTTTGACAGCGTTCAGGGGGGCGACAGCCTGCGATGGGGAAAAATCCTGGATGGAACGGATTTTCATGAATTGTTCAAGAGACGGGGTCATCTCTTCAACGGCGGCACCGCGAATGAAGAGCGGGAGGAGTTTCTTGAGGGCCTCGCGAATATTTCCACCTACCGGATTCGCGAAGAGATCGCCCTCTTTCTTGAAAAAGCTCGAAGACTGGTACGTCGAAAGCGTGTAGTCAACCCAGCGGTCAACGATCTTGCCCTTATAATTCCTAAACGCCTCGGCCAGGTCCATCAGCTAACCGCCCTGAATCATTTAATTTGAATATCATCAATATGTTATCGTGCACAGACGGCGAATGAATGACCATTCATAAGGGCGAATTTCTAGCACCTTTCCTTCTCTTTTTCAACAACATTTTTCCGCCACGGCGCTCGACGGAGCCACGCACATCCGGGGATTCGGAAATCCCCGACGGCAAAATACTAGCGCATATCAGTGACAATCAACCTGGCCTCCTCAATATACGGATCATCCTTCACCTCCTCCAGCCATACCGCACCGCTCGGTTGCGACTCTTCAGCGGCTTCATCATCCTCCCCGGATTTTTCCCCGTCGTCTGTAAAACCGAACTGCTTGCCGACCTTTTCCTTGGCCAGTCTGGACTCCTCGTTTTTTCTCCGCATATCGTCAATATTCAACGAAACGAGCGAGTGCTCCGCCTGTTTGTTGACCCGCGCCACCTCTTCCTGAATGGCCTTGAATTTTCCGCTCGCAGCAACGCGCCCGTTACTGGCTTTGCGGAGGGCGTCAACCTTCATCGACAGAGTTGGAAAGGAGGCAAAAGGTACGGGATCGATACTGCTCCATGGCAATGAAAACTCGAGGAACCGCTCTCCGGATTTGAGACTTTCAAGCAGGCTCGGCAGGGCAATGTCCGGTTCGACTCCCTTCGACTGCGTGGAACCGCCGGTCACCCGGTAGAATTTCTGAATGGACACTTTCAGCGCGCCAAGGTCGTCGTATTTGCTGACATGGAGCAGGGGGACATTCTCGTTGAGGTCGATGACGGTCTGGACCGTCCCCTTGCCGTGGGTGCTCGGCCCGCCGATGATGACCGCCCGGTGGTAATCCTGCAGGGCGGCTGCGACAATCTCTGAGGCCGACGCGGAGAAGGCGTTGACGATGACGACAAGCGGGCCGTCGTAGAGGACTTCCGGATCTTCATCATTGAGGACCCGCACTGAACCATTGCTGTTTTTCACCTGGACAATGGGCCCGGAGGGAAGAAACAGCCCGGCGATATCGACGGCATCGACCAGGGCGCCTCCACCGTTATTCCGCAGGTCGAGGATGATTCCGTCAACCCCTTTGTTTTTCAGGGCCAGGATTTCGTTCCGGGTGTCATCGGTCGAGTTCCTGGCGCTCTCGCCATTGCTGGTCTTCTCGAAATCCCTGTAAAAACTCGGTACATAGATGAGTCCGACCGTGCTCCCGTCAGGATTGGGAAGGACCGTGCTCTTGACAAAGGTCTCCTCGATCTGCACAACATCGCGGATGATCGCGATGACATCCTTGGAGCCGTCGGCCTTCCGGACCGTCAGCCGGACTTCGCTGCCCTTTGGTCCACGGATCAGCCGGACCGCGTCGCTGAGGCGCATGTCGGTGACATCCACCGGCTCCTCGGCCCCCTGTGCCACCTGCAGGATGATGTCCTCGGCCTGGATCCGACCCTGTCGGGCCGCCGCACTGCCGGGAATGATCCGCATCACCTTGATGAAGCCGTCATCTTCCCGCAGCAATGCGCCGATACCTTCGAGACTGCCGCGCATGCTGATATCGAACTGTTCCTTGCCGGCCGGAGGAATATAATTGGTGTGGGGATCAAAGGACCTGGCAACGGCGTTGAAATAGCGGTCGTAATGGTCCTGCCGGGTCTCCTGGTGCAGACGGCGGAAAGTCTCCTTGTATCTTTTTGCAACCCTCGATTTTGCTTCCTGAATCAGCGTTTCCTGACCATTTTTCTTTCCGGCCTTCTTCGCTTCCTCCTCAAGCTCGAGGTACCTGGTGACGACCTCGGCCTTGAGGATCGTCCGCCACCTGTCCTGCAGTTCCTGCAGGGTTGCGGCAAACGCGAGTTTCTTCGGATCGGTCTCCAGGTACTCTTTGGCGTTGAGATCGAAAAACCCTCCGAGGAAGGCATCCACCATCTTCTCAACCTGGTCGATCCGTTCGCCGATGATATCCATTCCGGCGTCGGGCAGGGGGTTGTTACCCTGGACGAGGTTATCGTCGATATACGAAGCGAAGGCGGTCAACTGGTCGACATCCTGCTGCAACAGGAAACGCTTCTGAAAATCAAGCTGGCTGAGATACAGCGTAAACGCCGCCCTCGCCTGCTCGTCGTTCATCGATTTATCGCTGAGATGGATCGTCGGCAGCTGTTTGGCCAGCATATAGCCTATGAGCCGGTTGCGCTTCTGGAATTCAGCTGCATCAACCCGGGAGGATTCCTCACTGGCGACATGCAGCGGGCAGAGAAGAACAGCCAGTAACGCGACGAAATGGAAAAATTTTTTCATGATGATCTGCCAGATGAAAAGACGCTTGCACAGTACACGACCCGCCCGCCAACCTCAAAACACATACCAAAAGCGTTGCACAAATACCATGACAAATAGGAAGGCATACGTGTTTCCGCAGGAAAAACAGAAAACCGAAAAGAAATGGCCACTGTCGACGCCCTTTATGGTATGGGCCGCAACGGCAGCAGTTTGCAGCTCATTCAGGCCGGCAGATACACCTCAGGTGCGCTGGCAGAGATGTCTTGACCAGGCCGATCTTCCTGGCAAAATCGTTGAGTTCCCTGAATGTGCAGTTGATGCAGGACGCCCGCTGGCCTTTGGCGACACCAACGGACTCCGCAGCGAGGAAGAGCAGCAGCGAGACTGCCACCTCCCGGCTGAAACGGCGCGCATCCAGCCCCTGGCGGCGACAGAAGCACTCGAAACGCTGGTAATTGACGATGGACCGGGCCAGCCCCCGATACACCGAGCTGTCGCGGTTTTCAGGCTGCAGGTCGCGGAGGATGATCTCCCGGTAGCGCTCGCCGGCTGCCTCCAATAGCACATTCCACTGTTCGGGGGTGAGGCTCATCCTCGGGCCGTCATCGGCCTCCGTCAGGTAATGCCTGGCCGCGTGCAGGGCTATCTCCGGGATCTCTCCGGAATGACGGACAACAAACCACTCGTTGTCGAGGTGTTCATCAACCGCCATGTTCACACCTCACCCTCGCCTACGCCGAAGATCGTCCTCACCTGGTTGATCTTCGCCTCGCTGGTATCCCTGCCCCCGCAGGACTCGCTCTTGAGATAGATCAGAGGGGCGTGCAGCATCTTCGCGGTAATGGCCGAGAGCATCACTTCAATAGCCTGTTTTTCCTCTCCGGAGAGTGCCGCCAGGCGCGGCATGGTTTTCTCAAGTTCAGCCCGGCAGATGTCATCCGCCTTCCGACGCAGGGCGAGGATCGTCGGCGTGACCGACATGCCGTCCCTCCACCTCTCGAAGCTGAGCGTCATCTCGTCGACGATCCTCGCCGCCTTGACCGCCTCGCGCTCCCTTTCCGAGCGGTTCATGTCGACAACGCTGCTGAGGTCGTCTATGTCGTAGAGGT
>CAYYWK010000203.1:0-5979 GCA_964475345.1 uncultured Desulfobulbus sp. | reverse complement strand
AGCCGATTCCGCAAAGGTTGCTGAAACTGGCTGAAGTTCGATGGTAATCAGAAATTTTAATGATAGAAGTCTAACGGCAACTTAATCGCAGGTTATTCTCCAGCTGCTACTATCGTTCTCAGGAGATCGGGACGTCAGCCCTCGTTCCGGTTAATTTCCTTCCCTGCCGCCGCCCAGGAGGGTGGCCGGGGAAGAACGCCACTTCCCATTCTGGAGGACATGATGAAGACTGCTCGAAATCTGATGAAAATTCTGGTGATGACGTTGCTGCTGGCCCTGCCGGTCGGTGCCCTGGCGGAAAAGGCGCCTCTGCGTCTTGCGGTCACCGATATCGAGGGACTCGAGATGCTGCAGCGTGAGTTCGGTGCCTTCAAGGATCTGCTGGGAGAAAAACTCGGCAGGGACATCGAATTTTATCCGGTTCCCAACAGGACGGCCGCAGTGGAGGCCGTCAAATCAAAAACCATTGATTTCGTTCTGACCGGTCCGGCGGAATATGTGGTGTTCAAAAAGCTCACCGATTCGGAACCGGTCATCGGTTTCTCCCGGCCTGACTATTTCTGTTTGGTGGTGGTCCTGGCCGACAGCGGCATCAACGGGATTGCCGATCTGCGTGGCAGGAAAATCGCCATCGGCAGCGTCGGTTCTACCTCCAAGCACCTTGCACCCCTGCAGATTCTCGCGGACAACGGGCTTGATCCGCTCAAGGATGTCGAGGTCCTCCATACCAGTGTCGACCTGGGCTGGCAGTCACTCAAGCGAGGCGATGTGGCAGCCTGGGGCATGACCAACGACAAGGTCCTCAAACTCCGCGACACTGACAAGGAGATGGAGCCGGGCGCCTTCAAGGTCATCGCCAGGGGGCCGGATCTGCCCAACGATGTCCTGCTCGCCGCAGCGCATGTCGACAAGGAGACCGTTGCAGAGGTCAGGAAGGTCTTCGTCGACCACTCAAGCGCTCTTGTCGAGGCGATTCTCTCAGGGGAGGACAACAAGAAATATCAGGGGATGAAGTTTCTCTCGAACATCAAGGATTCCGACTACAACTATGTCCGCTCGATGTATGCCACCGTCGGGCATCCCAAGTTCGCCGCCTTTGTCGAATAGGATCTGCCATGAACATGTCGACGGATACGATGAACATGCCGCATCGGCATGACGAGCAGGGCGGCACGGCTGGTCTCCATGTCGCCTCACTTTCAAAATCCTACACAGGACGCGGGCTGATCCTCAACAACGTCACGTTCAGCGTGCGGGAGGGTGAAGCGGTGGCGCTGATCGGCGGCAACGGCAGCGGCAAATCGACCTTGCTCCGTTGCTGCCTGCGGCTTGTCGAACCGGATGACGGCAGGATATCTTTCCTCGACCAGGAGATCACCACACTGAACAGCAGGGACCTGCGCCGCTTCCGTTCACGGGTCGGCCTGGTTTTTCAGCGTCACAACCTGGTGCCGCGCCTCTCGGTGCTCACCAATGTCATCCACGGGGCCATGGGCAGGACCAGGGGGCTGCGCCGATGGTGGCAGTCGGTCGCCCCCCGGGAGATCCGCGAAGAGGCGATGGATTTTCTCGACAAGGTAGGCCTTGCGCATCTTGCCGCCTATCGGGCCGATCAGCTTTCCGGCGGTGAGTCCCAGCGGGTTGCCATCGCCCGGGCCCTGATGCAGAAACCGTCCTTCATGATGGCGGACGAGCCGGTAGCGAGCCTCGATCCCAAGGTCGGCAGGGAGGTTATGGAACTGCTCGTCGAACTGATCCACAGGGAGAAGATCACCCTGGTCTATGTCAGCCACGACCTCGAGCATGCTACCCATTACTCGACCCATCTGCTGGCACTGCGGCAGGGTGAACTGGTCATGAACGACAAAACCAGTGAACTCCGGCACAAGGATCTCCATGCGATCTACCACTGAGCGATCCGCAAAAGACAGGGAGATTCCGGACAGGTTCCAGTTGCCGCCAGTATGGAAATTCCTGCTGTATGTTCTTGCAATCTGCTTTTTCATATTCTCCATTGGCGGCAGCGGCTTATCGGGTGGCGATCTGCTACGCGGCATCCCGCATATGTTCAGATTGCTGGGCGAGATGACGCCGCCGGACCTGTCGCGGCTGGCGAGTATCGCCAAGGCCCTGCTGCAGACCCTGCAGATGGCCCTGGTCGGGGCAGTGTTCGGCATCGCGGTCAGTTTCTTTCTCGCCATCCTGGCGTCAAAGCGCAATAGCCCGCATCCGTTGGTGTATTACACGACACGCTTCATCATCGCTTTCTGCCGTTCGGTTCCCGATCTGGTATGGGCGGTGCTGTTCGTCGCCTCGGTGGGTCTGGGCGCCTTCGCCGGCACGCTGACGATCATCGTCGATACCATCGGTTTCTGCGGCAGGTTTTTCGCTGAAGCGATGGAAGATGTCGACCATGGACCGGAGGAAGCACTGCAGACCATCGGTTCCAGCAGATTCGATATTGTGCTTGCTGCCATTGTGCCGGCGGCGATGCCGTCCTTTGTCAATTCCTCGCTGTTCGCCTTCGAAAAAGCGGTGCGGTCCTCCGTCGTCCTTGGCCTGGTTGGGGCCGGGGGTATTGGGATAGAGTTGAAGGTGGCGATGGACATGTTTGAATACCAGTCTGCCGCCACCATCATTCTCAGCATCTTCCTGCTGGTAGTCGTCGTCGAACAGCTGAGCACCATTGTCCGCAACAAATTCATGTGACATAAGCTATGAAATTGAAACTCAAAAACAAATCCATCGTACTGATGATCGACGGGTTCGATATCCGGTATTATGACCAGACGGTCATGCCGACCATGCAGGCCATGGCCCGCGAAGGCTTTTTCAAGACCGGCAGCGCCCTGTTTCCGTCGCTGACCAACGCCAACAACATCTCGATCGCCTGCGGTTGCTGGCCGGACGAGCACGGAGTCACCACCAACTGCTATTTCGACGAGGAATCCAGGCAGGCGGTCTTTCTCGAGCATGCCGATTTTCTCACCACCTCCACCCTCTTCCCGCGAGGGGCGACGCTGGGGATGCGTTCCGCCTTGCTGACCTGCAAGGCCAAGACGAGCAGGATCCTCGGCGAAGGTCTCGCCATCAATATAGCTGCCGAGACGCCAGACGAGGCTGTCTGCAGGCAGTACGGGACGCCTCCGCCGATGTATTCAGCGGAAATAAACTACTGGCTTTTCGAGATCGCCCTCGATCTGCTCAGGCATCGGGAGGATATCGACCTGCTTTACCTGCACACCACCGATTACCCGATGCACATGTGGCCACCGGAAGACTGGGAATCGCAGGCGCATATGAAAAAGATCGACGAGTACCTGGGCCGGATACGTGCAGCGGCACCCGAGCATACCGTCGCCCTGACAGCAGATCATGGCATGAATTACAAAGCGCGCTGCTGGGACCTGGCAAAAGCCTGTGCCAACCGTGGCGTCGCTGTAGCCTTTGCGGTGTCGCCGGTGGCGGACCGGCTGCTCAAGCACCACCGCGGATTCGGCGGCGTCTCCTTCGTCCATCTCAACCATCCTGAAGACGGTCCCCGGGCCGCTGCCGCGATCCTCTCGCTGGAAGGCGTCGAGGCGGTGCTCGATCGCAGGACCGCCGCCGACCGCTTCAGCCTGAACGCGTCGCGCATTGGCGACCTGGTGGTCCTGCCGGACGCGGACACGGTTTTTGGCGACCTCAAAGACGAATATGAGGAGCTGCCTGCCGAATACCGCAGCCACGGTTCCCTCCATGATATGCAGATTCCTCTTCTGCTCTACAACTGTCCCGGCGACCAGCCGCGCTACCGGGACATCAACTATAATGTCGACGTGACCAGGTTCCTGTTCAGCAGTGCAGAGTGACAACCGCGCCTGCAGAGAACACATGGAAGATCGTTGAACGCGGTGGCAATGCTGCCTCAACCATTCGAACATCGGGAAAGAAATCGGGAGAACAGACAATGCACGATACGCAGCGGATCATCGTGGCCATGATGGATGGCCTGGATATGGAATATCTCGACCGCATCGCCATGCCCACCTTCAGCAGGATGCGACAGGAGGGGTTGTTCAAGGAGGTCGCTGGGGTTTTTCCAAGTGTTACCAACGTCAACAATGTTTCCATCGCCTGCGGGGCCTGGCCGGAGGAACACGGAATCAGCGCCAACTCCTATTACAACCAGTCCATTGGGGCGCCGGAGTATATGAATGCTGCGGAATTGATCCGCTGCCCGACAATTTTTGCCAGGGCAGGACAACGGGGAATTACATCGGCCCTTCTGACCTCGAAAAGGAAAACGCTGGAACTCTTTCATCGGGATGTCGAGATCGGCATCGCCGCGGAGGCGCCGACGCAGGAGCAGATACGGAGATATGGCAGACCTGCCGACATTTACTCGAGGGAGATCAATTACTGGCTGTGGCAGGCGGCCGTCGACATCCTGGCCAACAGGCCGGATATCGGCCTGATCTATGTCCATATCACCGATTACCCGATGCATGCCTGGGGTCCCGCCGAGGAGGAGTCCCGTGAACACCTGGTGACGCTCGACGGGCTGATCAGAAAGGCTGTCGAGGCCGCCCCTGATGCCGCTTTCTATGCGACTGCGGACCATGGCATGAACTACAAGAAGCGCTGCTGGGATCTCGACCGGGTCCTGCGCAGTGAGGGGGTTCCGGCGCGATTTGTCCTTTCGCCGGAGCGTGATTACTACATCGTCCACCACCGGAACTTCACCGGCTGCTCTTGGGTGTGGCTTGATTCTTCTGCAGATGCGGGACGGTCCAGGGAGATTCTGCTTGCCCTCCCAGGTGTCGAGGCCGTCCTCACCAGGGCAGAGGCCGCCAGCCGGTTCCACCTGGTGGCGGACCATATCGGCGATCTGATCGTCCTTGGCGACCGCGACACCATGTTCGGTGAAATGGAGGTTCCGTATGAGGATCTTCCGGACAGCTACCGGGCGCATGGTTCGCTCCACGAGATGCGGCTGCCGCTGCTGATCTGGAACAGCAAGGCGCCGCTACCTGACGCGGATGCGTTCAGTTACAATCTCGATCTGACAAGGCATCTTTTCCGTTGAGCGATTGGCACGATTTGTCGTGTCCGCCTTGTCGGTGAGCAGCCGCATCCAGCCTGTTGAATTGCCGTGCAGCAGTCCCTGTCGCCCGGAATCTCGGCAGGCGGGGCGGGGAGCGTCTGGCTGCCTGTGACATTGGAGTTGTATGCATTCTCTGGCTGGAAAGCCGCATCCCGAACCCAGTGTTTGCAAGCTTGAGGACCCTTCCGATGATTCTGCCGGCTCCAACCGCTGCCGGATAGGGGCGGAGCCGAACATGCCAATCTGATACGCAGCAGTTGTGCGAAGGCAGGGTGCAATGTGCCTGGAAACGATATGGGTTCGTTTCGGGGATCTTGCACAATTTGCCCTGCAGTAATTCAAGTTATTGCTGAAAAAACACGGAAAATAAATAGCTTGCCTTACAAAAGGAAAAAAGCTAGCCTTTGCTTTAAAAGGAAAAGGTTCGGAGTGGCAGGCACTGCGGAGTCGCCTGCTGCCCGGGTTTTCCGCGACAGTATCGACAGTATCTTAAAAAGGCGATAAGGACGCCATCCTGCCAGGAAACACCAGTTGAGAGACATCGCCGGGAGGGCATTTCTCCGGCCGGCCCCGTTGACGCAACTCGTTAAGCGAGCGCATATACTACGCACAAGAGACACCAGGAAAACCGAAAAGTACGGCCACCCGCACGCATAGTTTCTTAAGGGAGGACTATGAGTCTGAGAGCACGTGTACTTCTGGTCTGCTTCGTTGTCTGCCACTGCTGCTGTTTGTTGATCACGCATGCTGCCAAAGCGGCCGAGCGTTGCGATGCACCTGCCGGGAGGCTCGTTTCCGTGCAGGGCGATGTCGGCGTCCAGGCGGCGGGAGCGTCATTCTGGCTCGCCGCCGGCCTCGATCACACTCTCTGCCCCGGCGACACGCTGCGGGTT
>CAYYWK010000202.1:0-6036 GCA_964475345.1 uncultured Desulfobulbus sp. | reverse complement strand
GCCTGATCAACGAGGACCAGGCCCGCCGCCGCCGCGAGGAGATCGCCAGCGAAGCCAATTTTCACGGGGCGATGGACGGTGCCTCGAAATTCGTCAAGGGCGACGCCATCGCCGGCATCATCATCACCCTGATCAACATCGGCGCCGGTTTCGTCATCGGTGTGCTGCAGAAGGGCATGCCGATGGCCGAGGCGGCCCGCAACTACACCATCCTCACCGTCGGCGACGGGCTTGTCGCGCAGATCCCGGCGCTGATCATCTCCACCGCCGCCGGCCTGCTGGTCACCCGCTCATCGGGCGACAAGGATTTCGGCAGCGACCTGAAGGCCCAGTTCTCGCGCAACTCGGTGGCGCTGTGGGTGGTCTCGGCGATGGTCATGGTCTTTGCGCTGATACCTGGTCTGCCCTTCTTCCCGTTCCTGGTCCTCTCCGTTTCCCTGGCCCTGATGGCCTGGCAGATGGACACGAAAAAACGGGCCGCCGAAGACCAGGTCGTCGAGATGCCGAAGGAAGTTCCCCTCAAGCGCGAGGAGAACTACGAGGAGATGCTCAACGTCGACCTCCTCCAACTCGAGGTTGGTTACGGCCTTATCCCCTTTGTCGATTCGGCCCAGGACGGCGAGCTGCTGACCCGCATCCAGTCGATCCGCAAGCAGTTCGCCATCAACAACGGTTTCATCGTGCCGCCGGTGCATATCCGCGACAACCTCCAGCTGTCACCGAATCAGTACACCGTCTCGCTCAAGGGGGTCAAGGTCGCCGAGGCCGAGATGCTGCCCGGCCACTACATGGCGATGGATCCCGGCATGGTCACCGAAAAGATCCGCGGCATCGCCACCAAGGAACCGGCTTTCGGGCTGCCTGCCCTGTGGATAACCGAGGACAGGAAGGAAAGGGCCCAGATCGCCGGCTACACGGTCGTCGACTGCACCACCGTCATGGCCACCCACATCAGCGAGATCATCAAGCAATACGCCCATGAGCTGATCGGCCGCCAGGAGGTCCAGGGCCTGCTCGACAACCTCGGCCGGTCCTATCCGAAGCTGGTGGAAGACCTCGTTCCGGCGGTCCTCTCGCTGGGGACCATCATGAGGGTCCTCCAGAACCTGCTCAAGGAAGGCATCTCCATCCGCGACCTGCGGACCATCCTCGAGACGATGGCTGACTGGGCCCAGGTCACCCGCGACACCGACATCCTCACCGAGTACGTCCGCCACGCCCTGGCCCGCACCATCAGTTCCAACCTCGCCGTCAACGGCGTCATCCCGATCATCACCCTCTCCAAGCAGGTAGAGGACATCATCGTCAATTCGGTGCAGCACAAGGAAACCGGCAGCTATCTTTCCATCGACCCGAAGATCGCCCAGCAGATCCTCGACTCGATCGGCAAGGTCATCACCCAGTTCGAGGGGGGCAGCCGCCCGACGCTGCTCAGCGCCCCGCAGATCAGGCCGCATGTGCGCAGCCTGACCGAACGCTATTTTCCGTCGCTGATGGTCATTTCCCACAACGAGGTGATCCCCAGCCTGAAGGTCAGATCACTCGGTACGGTGAGCATCAATGCAGGTTAAGGTCTTTGAAGCCCCCGACATGGCAAGCGGCCTGAAAATGGTCCGCCAGGAACTCGGCGCGGACGCCCTGATCCTCTCGACCCGGACAATCCGCAGCGGCAAGCTCGGCCTGCTCGGCAAACCGATCATCGAGATAACCGCCGCCGTCGACGCACCTGCAACCCGCGAAGAAGCCGCCGCTGCCATAGCGGATGTCGCCCACACTCCCCGCCCGAAAAACCTCCATCAGCCAACCTCTCTTTTCAGAATCGCCGACGTCGCCAGCAACCCGGCATTTACCTACGGGCCTGACGCCATGGCCATCGAGCCGGCAGCCCAACCGCCGGGATACATTGCGGATCCGATCAACGGCACTGCCGACGGCGCCGGCTTCCGGCGCGAAATGGATGAGCTCAAGGATATGGTCAGGAACCTGGCCGGCGATATTGCCCGGATCAGGCACACCGCCACCGAACCACGTCCGCAGGCCGAGACGCCTGCCGGCGACTCCGCGCCAGGACTGCAGAATCCCCTGTCGGCAGCCTCCCTGCAGAACGACCCGCTGCTGGCCCGCCTGCACGGTCTCGGCATCGCCGCCGACTCGGCACGGACCATAGCCGAGTTCGCCAGGGAAAGCCTGAACGTCGAGGACCTGAAAGATCCAGAGGCCATCGACCGCTATTTTCATCATACGATCCGCGAAAACATCTCGGTACAGCCACCGGATTTCGCCTCGTCAGGCGTTCAGAAGCGGATCGCCCTGATCGGCCCCACCGGCGTCGGCAAGACCACCACTCTTGCTAAACTCGCCGCCCATTACCTGAGCCGGCAGTCCCCGTCGATCGCCCTGATCACCATTGACACATACCGGATCGCCGCCGTCGAACAGCTCAAGGTATACGGTGAGATCATGAACCTGCCAGTCGAGGTGGTGATCAGTCCGGAACAGCTTGCCGACGCCCTGGCCAAGCACCGTGACCGCGAACTGGTGCTGATCGACACCGCCGGCAGGAGCCCGCGCGACTTCTTCTGCATCGAGGAGCTTGCCGCCTTTCTCGGCATTGATCCCGGCATTGAAAAACACCTCGTCCTGTCGGCCACCACCAGGGAGGAAGAACTGCATGAAGCGGTGCGACGCTTCGACCAGGTCGGCATCGACAGGATCATCTTCACCAAGATCGACGAGTGCAGCCAACTCGGCAGCCTGTTCAACATCCAGATCCAGTACGGCAGACCCCTCGCCTTCGTCACCAACGGCCAGCGGGTCCCAGAAGATCTTCTTGAGATAACACCAGAAAAAGTGGCCAGTCTGATCATCTCGCCACGGGAAGGTATCCTGCATGACTAACTCTCTCTACACCTCGATGGACCAGGCCAAGACCCTGAGGGAACTGAACGCCCCGCCTTCAGGCCATCCGAACGTTGCCGGCGACCATGTCACCTGCGTCTACTCGGTGACCAGCGGGAAGGGCGGAGTCGGCAAGACTGCAGTGGTTGCCAACACCGCCTACGCCCTGGCGATGATGGGCAAGCGCGTCCTGATCCTCGACGCCGACCTCGGCCTGGCCAATATCGACGTGGTCTTCGGGCTGACCCCGGCCTACAATCTCAACCATTTCTTCGCCGGCGAGCAGGACCTGCTGTCCATCATGGTCCAAGGTCCCCTTGGTATCAAGATCCTGCCGGCGGGCTCCGGCGTACAGAATTTCACCCATCTCGACGCGCAGCAGAAGATGCGGCTGCTCGACGGCCTTGACGCGATGAACGGCGATTTCGATTTCGTGCTGATCGACACCGAGGCCGGCATCTCAGAAAATGTCACGTATTTCAA
Source organism: uncultured Desulfobulbus sp. (assembly GCA_964475345.1). Taxonomy (GTDB): domain Bacteria; phylum Desulfobacterota; class Desulfobulbia; order Desulfobulbales; family Desulfocapsaceae; genus Desulfoprunum. The sequence goes on along the minus strand of CAYYWK010000202.1, from coordinate 2,655 downwards.
TACCGCCGCCCAGGAAATCCTCGTCGTCACCACTCCCGACCCAACGGCCATCACCGACGCCTACGCCCTGATGAAGCTGCTGTCCACCCGCTACCACGAGCGCCGCTTCAACCTCGTCGTCAATCAGATCGAGAACGAGGAGGAGGCCCTCGACGTCTACCGCAAGCTGACGCTGGTCGCCAACCGTTACCTCGACATTTCCATCGACTATCTCGGCTCCATTCCCGAGGACCGGCAGATGGTGGATTCGATCCGCAGGCAGCGGGTGATCAGCGAGCTCTACCCGAACTCGAAGATCTCCCAGGCCTTCCAGAAGCTTGCCAACCACCTCTGCTCAGAGCCGTCGCAGAGCATACCCAAAGGCAACATCCAGTTCTTCTGGAAAAAACTCCTCAACCTCGGCGGAAAACGCTGACATGATCTACGACCAGCACCCCCTTGAAAACGATCGGTCGCAGCTGATCCGGGACAACCTCTACCTGGTGGACATCCTGGTCGGCAGGATGGTCACCCATGTTCCGTCGTTCATGAACAAGGACGACATGCGCAGCGCCGGCATGCTCGGGTTGATCGACGCCGCCAACAAGTTCGACGCCTCCAAGAACATCCTCTTCAAGACCTTTGCCGAATACCGGATACGGGGCGCCATTCTCGACGAGATGCGCAAGCTCGACTGGTTCTCGCGGACGCTGAGGGACAAGCAGAGCCGTATCGGCCGCACCATCTACGACCTCGAGCTCAAGCTCGGCCGCGACCCGGAGGACTTCGAGGTCGCCGAGGCGATGGGTTTGTCACTGGACGAGTACCGAAAGTCGCTGAGCGAAGTCAGTCATCTCGGCTGCGTCAGCCTCAACGAGACCCTCGACCACAGCGAGGAAGGCCGCTCCTTCATGGATTCGATCATCGACGAACGGGAAGGCAGCTCCCCCTCCCACCGTCTCGAGCAGCACCAGCTGACCCAGGTCATCGCCGAGGTCCTTGGGCAGCTGTCGGTGAAGGAAAGACAGGTGGTGGCACTCTATTACTATGAGGAATTGACCCAGAAAGAAATCGCCGAGGCCATGGACCTCTCGGAAGGCCGGGTCTCGCAGCTCCACAGCCAGGCCCTGATCAAACTGAAGAACAAGGTGCAGTCACGTCTCCATTGAAAGGAACTCCGCCATGACCGTCGACATCCAGCTTGTCATCCCATTGTCCGCCCTGGCGCTCTGCGCCCTCGCCGTCATCCGCTCCATCCAGATCCAGCGGAGGACTTCCTCGCTTAGCGCACGGCTCAGCGAGATTGCCGGCAACCTCGAAACCGTTCGCCACAGTTACGGAGAGCTGAAAGAGCGCTATGACAGCGACCGCGAATTCCGGAAAAACCTCAGCGAGGCTGCAGTCACCACCCGCCTGCAGGCGCCGCGGCTCGCCCTTCAGGCGCGCCCGGACGCACAGACCGCACCAGAGCGCTACCGCTACGTTCATCGTTTGACCGACAACGGCCTGGACGCCGAGCAGGTCGCCTCGGTGCTGGCGATCTCCAGCCACGAGGCCCGGCAGCTGGTTTGTCTCGCCCGTCTTGCCGCCGGACGCGGAGACGCCTCCTGCAGATAGAAACGAACCCGGTTCAGCGCTCTCCATCATGCGGCGTTTTTTCTGTTCTGACAGGCAATTGTCTTAAGAATCTGCCCTACCCGCCGATACAAGGGAAAACACCTTCGAGTTTTTCGCAGTCAAGGGATAGCGACCATGGTTTCAGGAAAATACAGCGCACTGGCAGGGGCCATTTCGAGGGAGCAGGCGATTGCCAACATCGGCGCCAATCTCGCCAATGTCAACACCAGCGGCTACAAGAAATCACTGCTCAGCTTTGAATCGCTGCTCCGCGGCGAGAATCAGACCGCCGAAGCCCGTGGCATCAACTACAACCGCGTCCGGCAGAATTTCACCGATTTCAGTCCAGGCCCGCTGCGGCAGACCGAAAACCCCTACGATCTGGCATTGAACGGTGAAGGGTTTTTCAAGGTGCAGGGCGAGGGAGGTATCCTCTACACCCGGCGCGGCGATTTCACCATCGACAGCGAAGGTGTGCTGCGCACCACCAGCGGCCTGCCGGTCCTCGATGCCGCCAACGGCCAGATCACCATCCCCGACACCGGCATCGGCAAGGTCGCGGTCAGCGAGTCCGGGGTCATCTATCTCCTCACCCCGGATGGGGCCCGTGCCGAGGTGGCACAGCTGGCAGTGGTCGGCGTCGACGACCCGAACAAGCTCAAACGCAGCGGCGACACCACCTTCACCCTCGAGGACGGCGGTGTCGAGAATCCGCTCGAAAACCCGGTGGTCGTCCAGGGCAGCCTTGAGGTCTCGAACGTCAGCATGGTGGAGGAGATGACCGGAATGATCGACAGCTACCGCCTCTTCGAGACCTACCACAAGGTCCTGAAGAGCTACAGCACTATCAGCGAACAGCAGGAAGAACTCGGCACCCTTGGCTGAAAGAAGGTTCAAGCGCCAGCACCCATGACCAAAAGGAATTTCAGGATATGATCCGCTCACTGTGGACCGGCACCACCGGCATGCATGGCCAGCAGCTTAACATCGACGTCATAGCGAACAACCTCGCCAACGTCAGCACCACCGGCTTCAAGAAGAGCAAGGCGGATTTCCAGG
>CAYYWK010000201.1:0-6042 GCA_964475345.1 uncultured Desulfobulbus sp. | reverse complement strand
GAGCCGATTCCGCAAAGGTTGCTGAAACTGGCTGAAGTTCGATGGTAATCAGAAAGAAAAAAGCCAGCTTATTGAATAGGAGAGAATTCAAAGCCATTTAAACACAATGCTTTTTAGGCTTCCAGCGTTTGGAGATAAGATTCACCGGCCGTCAATATTTTGAGATGTCCAGACCGAATCTAAACTAATTTGACATTCGCCTCAATTTTATGTGTCTACGATTCACCTCGCTCGAGCTGCAACCGCTTCGGAGCCACCGCAAAGCCCCTCCACAGCCCCTTCAATGCCTCTTCGACGCCATTTGAAACACAGCAGCGCCGTAATATATCCTCCATGTCAATGAGCCTAGCGGGAACAGCGCCATTGGCTGGTACGACAGGACTGTAAAGCGGGCGAAGAAGGTCTATTACGACATCTTCCCTGAGTTCGAGACCGACCGCGACGCTGAAATGGTCTTCGACGCAATCCTCGGCATCACCTCCCAGGACAGCGATGTCTTTACCAACAGCAGGAACGCTGTCAAGCGTGTTCTCGATCTACCGGCAGACCGGCAATCACGATTATTGTCCGGATTGCCTCTGCTCGATTCTCGATATCGATTATTTCAAAGTTGCTGTGTTGATTGGACAGGTCGTACGATTCTTTGATAAGTTTTTCGTATTCTTTCCATTGAGATCCTCCTCGGGTTGATCCAAAGAGGATACTGGGGTAATCTGAGAACCGGATTACAGGATGAGATTGCCGGAAACTGCCTACATGGTGGCTACATTGCCACAAAAATGAAAATGGGCTACAGCCATCGAGACCGTAACCCATTGATATTTTGGAGCCAATATGCGGATTCGAACCGCAGACCTACTGATTACGAATCAGTTGCTCTACCAGCTGAGCTATATTGGCATATGATCGTGTCGCCTATATAGCAGGTAGGGATTGAAAATTCAACCCCTATGAAATATAAGGAAATTACCGCCAGCTTCAATCAACAGGCGAATACGGTTTTTTTTCAATACTTTGCAGTGTACATCAACCCGCCACACCCCCTTTTGAAAGCGATCCGGCTCCAAACCTCCCTGCTGCGGCTGATCCTCCTGCTGATGCTCTGCAGCTCCTGCTGGACACCTCGTGTGCAGGCAGCCGCTTCCGGTTGCCGTACCTGCCACACTGTTGAGCTTGACCCTCGCCACGATCTCCCTTGCATCTCCTGCCATCAGGGCGATAATTCGAGCAGTGACAAGGAAAGAGCCCACGCCGGCCTGATCGCCCGGCCCGCGCATCCGGATGCGATGGAGGCGGCCTGCGGGACGTGCCACCGCCGGCAGGTCGACGACATCCGTCAGGCAGGTCACTACACCCTGGCTAATCTCGTCAACATGGTCCGGCACGCCTTCGGCGCGGAAACAGTCCTCAAATCGATGCTGGAGATCCCGGAGGCGGAGAAGCCGGAGACCCCTCTCGCCCTCGCCGACGACCTGCTCCGGCGGCGCTGCCTTCGCTGTCATCTCTTCTATAAGGGAGACGACTGGCCGGCAGTCGCCCATGGTACCGGTTGTGCCGCCTGCCACCTCGACTTCAAAAACGGCAAACTTGCCGCGCACACCTTTCTCGCCACCCCCGGTGACCGCCAGTGTCTCTCCTGCCATTACGGCAACCGGGTCGGCTTCGACTACTACGGCCGCTTCGAACACGACCTGAACGTGGAGTACCGCACACCGTACACAACCAGGGAAGAGCATTTCCGTCCTTTCGGTGTTGAATACCACGAATTGGCTCCCGACATCCATCAGCAGCGTGGGCTTGTCTGCACCGACTGCCATTCAGGGAGGGAAATGATGCGGCAGGGAGAACCTCGCCCTTCATGCATCGGCTGCCACGATCCCGGCCATCTCGAGCGCGGACTTCCCGAACGGGTGCGGAAAACTGACAACGGGTACATTTTTCTCGCGGGAGCAGAGAGCCGCCGGCACCCGTTGCCGCTGCTCGCCGATCCGGCCCATTTGCCCCCGAACGACAAGGTTGACTGCCAGGTATGCCATGCCCAGTGGGGCTTCAATGACTTCGGCAAGCATTTTCTGCGCTCCGAAAGCGAGGATTTTGACGAATGGGAACGGTTGACCACCCAGGGCAGTTTCGAGGTCACCAAGCTCCTTGAAAATAATACTGATTTTTATAAAGAGGAAATTTTTCCGGCCATGTCGGACAAAATTCACTTCAGGAATACGCCAGGTATATGGTATAAAGGGTACGTCATGCGGCGCTGGGAAGGACCACTTCTCGCAAAAGGCGTTCAACGCAACCTTGAAGTCGTCCGGCCGCTGCTTGATTTGCATATTTCCTGGCTTGATGGGAATGGACACGTCCACTTTGATTCCCATCCATCAGAGGCCGGCAACAACGGTCTCTACCGCTACACTCCCCATACCACAGGAAAGGCCGGGTTGTTGTACCGGCAGCGTCTAGAAACCCTCCAAAACGCCGAGACGGCAAAGGAGAACAGGAAGAAGGACTGAGGGGAAACAGTCCACTTATCAGACTAATCTCAAATACGACTGCCGCTATGATCAGTTGCACAACAACGACCGAAAGCAGCCGCTCCATTACCGGGGTACACGACGACACCACTTCGACCGGGGCCGCCATTCTCCACCGCTTCACCAGTATTGCTGTACTCTTGCTGTTACTGACATTCTGCCCGACCGGGATGCCTCTCGCTTCGTATGACAGGGGCGCGGGTACTCCGTCACCGTACGTGCCAAAAAGTGCCGCCGGCAAGATGCTGTCCACGGTTGATGCCTATTCCGAAACCGGGCTCGCCTCATGGTACGGCCCCTCATTCCATGGCAAACGCACGTCCAGCGGCGAGCGTTTCGACATGCACGCGATGACGGCAGCCCACAAGGAACTGCCGATGAACACCGTGCTGAAGGTGAAAAATCTTGAGAATGGCAGGGAAGCAATCGTCCGGGTCAACGACAGGGGCCCTTTTGTCGGCAAGCGGATCATCGACCTCAGCCAGTCTGCAGCCAAGGCCCTGAAACTCGCCAGGAAGGGAACGGCCAAGGTGGAAATCACCGTCATGGACATCCCCGGCAGCAGCCACGGGACGGATTTTTCCGGCGGTTCAGATTTTCTCAAGGCAGCGGAGCAGTTCTATATTCAGGTAGGAGCCTTCACCCGGAAAGCCAACGCCGAAAAAATGCGGCAACGCTTCAAAAAATCCGGGTATGACGTTGAGATACGACCGACAATCGGCAGAAAAGCAACCGTCTTCAAGGTGCTCATCGCCGCCGGGACCAGCCATGACAAAGCCCTTCTCACGGAACGGCGGATCAAGGACACCGGCTATGGCCAGGCCTTCGTCATAGCCAGGTAGAGCGCTCAGCCGATTCTTACGCAATCGGCCCTGTGGACTTCCTCGAGCAATGCCCTGAGCTTATCGTAATCCTTCAGCCCCGGGCGCAGTTCAACACCCGAATTCACGTCAATAGCGAAGGGCTGCACCTTCTCGATGGCCACCGCGACGTTTTCCGGGGTCAATCCACCGGCGAGTATGACCGGTCGTAGCAGTCCAAGGGACGAAACTACTTCCCAATCGAACACGCGCCCGGTGCCGCCGGCCTGGTCGGCGACAAAGGTGTCGAGCAGAAAGCCCTGGACCTCGTTCTGGTAGGGATGGAAATCGGCCGGCACAGTCGCAGGTCCGACTCGGAAGGCCTTGAGGACCTTGCACGGTGAAGCGGAATAGGCTATCTGTCTGCAGTATTCCGGGGATTCGCTGCCATGCAACTGGGCGTAGGAAAGCCCGCAGTAGTCGATGATTTCCTGAACTTCGACATTTTCCCGATCAACAAAGACACCGACCAGGTCAACAAAGGGTGAAAGCTGTTCCACGATTTCCTTGACCTTTTCAGGCTCGATGTACCGTGGACTGTCCTCAACAAAGATGAAACCGAGGGCGTCAACTCCCGCCCGTATTCCTTCCTCCGCATCTTCAATATTGGTGATGCCGCACAATTTTATGCGGGTTCGCCGATGCATCATTTCTCCTTGTGCTCGTTTTTTTCATTACCGCAACCCCCGGAGCACATCTCCGGAAGATCCGGCCCGCATCAGGGTTTCGCCGATAAGAGCCGCGGTAATCCCGGCTTCCTGCAAGCGCCTGATATCTTCGTGATCCCTGAGGCCCGATTCGCTGACAACGGGAATTCCCTCCGGCACCAGCTTCTTGAGCCTGAAGGTGGTGTTCAGGTCCATGGAAAAATCCTTCAGGTTGCGATTGTTGACGCCGATCAGCCGGCTGTCGGCAGCCAGCGCCTTTTCGAGTTCAGGCTCGTCATGGACCTCGACCAGCACATCCATCGCCAGGGAGTGCGCCATTGCCTGAAAATCACGCAACTGGTAATGATCAAGAATCGCCGCGATCAGGAGGATGGCGTCGGCGCCATGCAGCGCGGCCTCGCTGATCTGCACCTCGTCGATGATGAAATCCTTGCGCAGCACCGGCAGGCTGATCTGCTCCCGGATCTGCATCAGATAAAGCAGGCTGCCCTGAAAAAATTCGACATCGGTCAGCACTGAAACGGCCTGCGCCTGTGACTGCTGATAGTTGCGGGCAATGGCCACAGGATCGAAATCCTTGCAGATCACCCCTTTCGACGGCGACGCCTTTTTGACTTCGGCAATGATCGAGACACCGGGGTAAGCAAGCAGTGCCGCTTTAAATTCCCTGGGAGGATCGACAGCCCTGCCACGGAACATCTCAGGGAGCTCAATTCCCCTGCTCTTCAGCAAGGCAACCTCGATTTTTTTCTGCTCAACAATTTTATCCAATATCATTGGTACAATCCCTGATCAGTTGGCACCCAGCTAAAACGGCTCCTCCAGCTATCCCCTGACCTTCAGGAATTGCCTGCGGCAATTTCGGCACACAGCTTCACAAGTTCATCCAGCTTGGCGACTGCCTTGCCGGAGTCGATGGTCGAGGCGGCCCTTCTGATGCCATCGCCGATGGTGGGATCGATGCCAGCTGCCATCAACGCGGCGCCGCTGTTGAGCAGGACCATGTCACGCTTTGGCCCCTTCGCACCAGCGAGGATTGCCCGCATCTCGGCGGCAGCCAGCTGCGGTGTCTCGGCCCCGGCGAGTTCCTCAAGCCGGGCCCGCGGCAGGCCGAAATCTTCAGGAGCAACCGAATAGGTGTGCACTCTGCCGTCGATCATCTCGGAAATCGTGGTGGCACCGGTAACCGTCAGTTCGTCGAGATTTCCTTCGCCATGGACGACGAGGGCCCTTTTCGAACCGAGTTTGGCAAGAACATTCGCCAGCAAACCGGTCAAGGCGGCGTCGAAGACCCCGAGGACCTGGACGTTGGCTCCGGCAGGGTTGGTCAGCGGCCCGAGAATGTTGAATATCGTCCGGATGCCTATTTCGCGCCGCGGTCCGATGGCGTATTTCATCGCTCCGTGCAGGGCGGGGGCAAACAGGAAACCGATGCCGACCGTACGGACACAGGTTCCGATCTGTTCGGCGGTCAGGTTGAGCGAGACGCCGGCTGCTTCGAGAACATCGGCGCTGCCGCACTTGCTCGACACTGAGCGGTTGCCGTGCTTGGCGACTACGCCGCCTGCACCGGCGACGACGAAGGCCGAGGTGGTGGAAACGTTGAAGGTGCCCGAGCAATCTCCGCCGGTCCCGCAGGTGTCGATGACGATGCCTCCAGACGCCGTATCGACACCGGTATCGACACGGGTCGCCTTCTCCCGCATGACCCTGACCGCCCCGGCGATTTCCTCCACCGTCTCTCCTTTGATGCGCAGCGCGGTGATAAAGGCACCGATCTGCGCCGGGGTGGCATCGCCGCTCATCACGGCAAGCATCACCTCGTACATCGCCTGTTCGGGAAGATCCTTGCCGAGGACCACCTGCCCGATCGCTTCCTGTATCGTCATCTCTTCATCCTCCCGGCATGCAGGATTACTGCAGTCAGCCTTTGACCAGATGCGGATAGTCTGCACCCATGAAGTTTTCGAGCAGCCTGATCCC
>CAYYWK010000200.1:0-6045 GCA_964475345.1 uncultured Desulfobulbus sp. | reverse complement strand
AATTGTTCGACGCCCTCTACGTCATCCTCGGCGGTCTGCGCGGCGGCCTCGGCCTGGCAGTCATCGTCGTCTCGACGGTTTTCGCCGCGACCACCGGCATCGTCGGCGCCTCGGTGGTGGCGATGAGCCTGATGGCCGGCCCGGCGCTGCTGCAGCGCGGCTACGACAAGGGGATGTCGGCTGGAATCATCACCGCCTCGGGGACGCTCGGCATTCTGATCCCGCCCTCGATCATGCTCGTCGTCTACGCCGGCCTCACCGGCCTCAAGGAAACCTCCGTCGGCAACCTCTTCGCCGGCGCCATCCTGCCCGGCCTGCTGCTCTCCTCCTTCTACCTGACCTATGTCGGCATCCGCTGCGCCATCAACCCCAAAGCCGGCCCGCCGATCCCGAAAGAGGAGCGCACGGCCACCTTCGGCCAGAAATGCTTCATGTTCGTGAAAAGTTTGGTGCCGCCCTTCGGCCTGATCCTCGCCGTCATGGGCACCATCCTCGCCGGCATCGCCACTCCCACCGAGGCCGCGGCGCTGGGCGCCACCGGCGCGATGGTCCTGGCCCTGTTCAAGCGCACCTGCACCTGGAAGATGATCTCCGGGGCCTCGCTGGCCACCGCCCGCACCACCTGCATGGTCATGGCCCTGTTCATCGGCGGCAAGGTCTTCAGCGTTATCTTCCTCAGCATCGGCGGTGGCGACGTGGTTGCCGACGTGCTGCTCGGCATGGATGTCAGCCCGTACGTGGTACTGTTCCTGATGAACCTGGTGGTCTTCATCCTCGGCATGTTCATCGACTGGGCGGCGATCCTGCTGGTGACGGTGCCGATCTTCACCCCGATCGCCCAGGACCTCGGCTTCGACCCGCTATGGTTCGCGATGATCCTCGGCGTCAACCTGCAAACCTCCTTTCTGACCCCGCCCTTCGGTTACTCTCTGTTCTACTTCAAGGGCGCGGCACCGCCGGAATACACCATCGGCGATGTCTACAGGGGAATCATTCCCTTCATCATCCTGCAGCTGATCTGCGTTTTTACCATGGTCATTTTCCCCGATCTCGTCACCTATCTGCCGTCGGTCTTTTTCGGTGACTGAGGGCTGTAAACTGCTGCATAACCTGAGGAGAACCTGACGATGCTGCCGAAAATCACCACCATCCTCTATGCCACCGGCCTCGGTCCCGGCGCACCGTACATTTTCCGCCATGCCCTGAGCCTGGCCAGGCAGTACCAGGCGAAGATCATCGCCCTGCATTGCATCGAGCCGCTGTCGACCTTCGGCCAGAGCCTGGTCGGGCAGTACCTGTCGGAAGAGGAATCCGAGGCCCTGCATGCCACGGCCAGAGAGACCGTGACGGCCAGGCTGCGGGAAAGGATCGCCACCCTGTGCGCGAAGGAATGCGAGGGTAAGCCGGAGTGCAGCAACGCGGTCAGTGAAATCTGCATCGTCGAGGATCAGCCTGCCCAGGCCATCATCGAATTGGCCGACCGGTACCAGGTGGACGTCATCGTCATGGGGTCACACCGCCTGTCGATGGTCACCAAGGTCTTTCTCGGCAGCAACACCCGCAAGGTCCTGCACAACGCCAGCCAGCCGGTGCTGGTCGTCAAAGTGCCCAAAGGGCTCGCGGAGGAACTCTGAAATCCCGATGCAACTGAACTGACTGACGGTTCCTGTTCACATCCTGCCGGTACCCTGCACGTTTCAGGGTACCGGAGGGTAGACTGCGCCGACAGCGTCACCAAACTGCGGCAGTACGTATCCTGACTGAATCACGACTGTACCTTCCGCCTCTTCCAAGGAGAATCCCGTGAGTTCCGCCCAAGCATCCGCCCTCGTCGGCGAGTTTTCCGCCATTGTCGGCAGCGACAATGTGATGACCAGCGAAATCGACCGCTACGCCTATTCCTACGACGCCGCCGTTCTCGACCCGGTGATGCCGGGGATCGTCGTCCGCCCGACGACCTCCGAGGCCCTCGGCCGCGTCACCAGGCTCTGCAACGACAACGGCCTGCCGTTGACCGTGCGTGGCGCCGGCACCAACCTCTCCGGCGGTACCATTCCCCATCCAGGGGGGGTGGTGGTGTTGACCAACGGCCTGACCCGGATCCTCGAGATCAACGAGGAGGATCTCTACGCCATCGTCGAACCAGGTGTCGTCACTGCGGTCTTTGCCCAGGAAGTGGCACGGCGCGGCCTCTTTTACCCACCCGATCCCGGCAGCCAGACTGTCTCGACCCTTGGCGGCAATGTCGCCGAGAATGCCGGGGGACTGCGCGGCCTGAAATACGGGGTGACCAAGGACTACGTGATGGGCATGGAATTCTGGGATGTCCAGGGCAACCTGGTCCGTTCCGGTTCGCGCACCGTCAAATCGGTAACCGGTTACAACCTGCACGGCCTGATGGTGGCCTCGGAAGGGACGCTGGGAGTCTTCGACAAGATCATCCTCAAACTGATCCCGCCGCCCCAGGCCGCCCGTTCAATGATGGCGATCTTCGATTCGATCACCGCCGCCTCTGAAACCGTCGCGGCAATCATCGCCGCCAAGATCGTGCCGGCAACGCTGGAGATGATGGACAATTTCACCATCCGCACCGTCGATAATTTCCGCAAGGCCGGCCTGCCGACCGACGCCGCTGCCCTCTTGCTGATCGAGGTCGACGGCCATCCCGGCCAGGTCGCCGACGAGGCGGCCCGGGTTGAGGAGATCTGCCGCCGACAGGGGGCACGGGAGATCAAGGTCGCCCACGACGCCGGCGAACGCAACACCATCTGGCAGGCCAGGCGCGACGCCCTGCCGGCCCTGGCCAAGCTCAAACCGACCTGCGTGCTGGAAGATGCCACGGTGCCGCGCTCGAAGATCCCGGCGATGATCGCCGCCCTGGGCGAGATCAGCAGGAAATTCGACCTGACCATCGGCACCTTCGGCCATGCGGGCGACGGCAACCTCCACCCCACCATCCTCACCGACAAGCGCGACAAGGCGGAATGGCAGCGGGTGGAACATGCCATCGAGGAAATCTTCGACCGCGCCCTGGCCCTGGGCGGCACCCTCTCCGGCGAACACGGCATCGGCCTTGCCAAGCGGAGCTTTCTCGTCAAGGAGATCGGCCAGGCGACTCTCGACTACACCTCCCGGATGAAGAAGGCCCTTGACCCGAAAAACATCCTCAACCCCAAGAAGATGGAAGGTTAGAAGCGCATGGCAGATCTGCATCAACTCGCCCGGATGTTCAAGAAACTCGACGACCAGCTCGTCAACTGCATGCGCTGCGGCATGTGCCAGGCAGTCTGCCCGCTGTTCCGCGAGACCGGCCGCGAGACCGACGTCACCCGCGGCAAGCTTGCATTGCTGGAAGGTTTGGCAGCAGAAATACTGAATGATCCCAAAGGAATAGATGCAGCGATCAACCGCTGCCTGCTCTGCGGCACCTGTCAGGCCAACTGCCCGAGCGGGGTGCAGATCGTCGACATCTTCCTCGAGGCCCGCGCCATCCTGACTGGCTATTTCGGCCTGTCGCCGGTCAAGAAGGCCATCTTCCGCGGCATGCTGGCCAATCCCAGGCTGTTCAACGCATTGACGGCGATGGGCTCGAAATTCCAGGGGATCTTCACCAAAAAGGTCGACGACCTGCTTGGCTCCTCCTGCGCCCGTTTCAATGCCCCGGTGGTCGCCGACCGCCATTTCAATGCCCTGGCGGCGCGGCCATTTCGCAAGATCGTCCCCGAACTCGACACCCCGGCCGGCGCCAGCGGTTTGAAGGTGGCCTTCTTCCCAGGCTGCGTGGTCGACAAGATGTTCCCGCAGGTCGGCGAAGCGGTGATCAAGATCCTGAAGAAAAAGGGAGTCGGCGTGTATCTGCCTTCCGGCCAGGCCTGCTGCGGCATCCCGGTGCTGACCAGCGGCGACCGGCAGACCTTCAATACCCTGATCGAAATGAATGTGGAGCTGTTCCGCAATGCCGCCTTCGATTACCTGATCACCCCCTGCGCCTCATGCACCGCCACCATCAAGGAGCTGTGGCCGCATCTGTACAGCGGCAGCAAGGACATCGCCGGCGACATTGCCAGGATAGGCGATGCGACGAAGGATATCGCTGAATTCCTGGTAGACAACTGCGGCATTGATGATCTCGGAGTGACACCGGCCGGCGGAGAGACCATCACCTACCACGACCCCTGCCACCTGAAGAACTCGCTGGGTATCACCCGCCAACCCCGGACCCTGATCAGGGCCGCCGGCTGCAGTTTTGTGGAGATGAACGAGGCCGGCACCTGCTGCGGCTGCGGCGGCAGTTTCAATGTCGCCCATTACGAACTGTCGAAGAAGATCGGCAACCGCAAGGCCGACAATATCGTCGCCTCCGGAGCAGGGACGGTGGCCACGTGCTGCCCGGCCTGCATGATGCAGATGACCGACATGCTCTCCCGCCGCGACAAGGGCCTCCGGGTCCGCCATGTGGTGGAACTCTACGCCGACAGCCTGGCCTGACACCCCTGCGCGACCGGCAGATAACCGATATTTCAGCCGCTGCCTCCGGACAGCGGAAGAGGAGGCTGCAGACATGCCTGAGCCCATCGCGCCCCAGGGCGACCATCTCAGCGAACGTTTCACCGAAAAAGCGCGGGCGGTATCGGCAATCGTCGAAACCGTTGCCGATTTCGACCAGGCCATCGCCTACTGCCTCGACCTTTGCGGCCGCCAGGGCGCCTGCCGGATCAAGGTTTCCGGCTGCGACGAGGCCCTGTCGCCGCTGGCGGACGACCTCTGCGACCTGAAACAGGAAAAAATCGTCGCAGCCCCCGCTCTCGCCCAGGAGCAGTTCGCCGGCCTCGAAGCACGCTGCCGCGATCAGGGCATGATCTGCATCCGCAGCGGGATGCGGGAGCGCCTGAGCGGCGTCGACATCGGCTTCACCGTCGCCGACCTCGGCATCGCCGAAACCGGCACGCTGGTCATCAACTGTCCGGACGAGGAGCTGCGGCTGGCAACCATGCTGAGCGAATACCATGTCTGCGTCCTGCGCCGCTCGACCATCGTCGAGGACGCCTTCGCCGCCGATCGCCACCTGCTCAAATACATGCGCAAGACCCCCGATTACACCGCCTTCATCACCGGGGCCAGCCGTACCGCCGATATCGAACGGGTCCTCGCCCTGGGAGTGCACGGCCCGCTGGAACTGCACATACTGCTGCTGGAGGACTGACATGCAGGATGCAAAAGACCTGAAAGCATACCGGAAGGACATGCAGGAGTCGCTGAACAACGAATTCCTGCGCAAGACCCTCGACACCTTTGCCGTTGCCTACCGGGCCAGCCGTGCCAAGGCCTTCGCCGGGATCGACGTGAACGGCCTGGTGGCCGAGGTGGCCGCCGCCAAGGACAGCGTTCTGCCCCATCTCGACGAACTCTACGACCAGTTCCGCAAAATCGCCGAGGCGGCCGGCGTCCAGGTGCACTTCGCCAGGGACGCCGCCGAGGCCAACACCATCATCGCCGGCATCGCCAAGGCCGCCGGCGCAAAGAAGATCGTCAAGTCGAAGTCGATGACCGCCGAGGAAACGCTGCTCAACCACACCCTCGAAGATCACGGCCTCGAGGTCACCGAAACAGACCTCGGCGAATGGATCATCCAGCTTCGCCACGAAGGGCCCTCGCACATGGTCATGCCGGCCATCCACCTCTCCCGCTACCAGGTCGGCGACCTTTTTACCGACGTCACCGGGGCAAAGCAGGAACCGGATATCGAGAAACTGGTCAAGGTGGCGCGGCGGGAGCTGCGCAGCAAATTCGCCGAGGCCGACATGGGCATCACCGGCGCCAATTTCGCCATCGCCGACACCGGCACCATCGGCCTGGTCACCAACGAGGGCAACGCCCGCCTGGTAACGACCCTGCCGCGGGTGCACGTCGCCCTGATGGGCATCGACAAGATCGTGCCGAACCTCACCGATGCCCTCAGGATACTGAAGGTCCTGCCGCGCAACGCCACCGGTCAGCACATCACCTCCTACGTCACCTGGATCACCGGCGCCAACGAGTGCGCCG
>CAYYWK010000199.1:0-6046 GCA_964475345.1 uncultured Desulfobulbus sp. | reverse complement strand
CTGTGGTTTATCACAGGCCCGATCGGGTCATTGCGCCTTCCGGACCATGGCTGATACGTCTCTGGTCAATTCCAGAACCTTGCCGGCGTAAGCGGCGGAGATCGATCCGGTGCCGCAGCTGGGGGTGACGAGGGTCTGGGAGAGGATCCGCTCCCGGGAGAAACCGAGTTTGCCAAGCTGTCCAGTCTGCTCCTCCCATTTGGCCGCAAGAGTTTCTGCCGATTCGTTGTCGATATGGCGTTCCTCGGTGGGGATAATCCCTGTGGCGAGGATGCCTCCATTATCAAGGAAGCGTCGCAGATGGTCAGGATACAGCAACAGCTTGTCGAAATAGGTGTACGCGTCGTAGCTGAGGATGTCGATACCGGAATCGAAGATCACCGACCATTCGGTGTTGGCGCAGACATGGACCCCGACCAGGCCCCCCTCGGAACGGACTTCCCCGAAGACCTCGGCCAAGGAGGCGAGTATCTCCCCGGCGCTGATGGTGATGAAGGCCGAGGACCCGAGCCCGGCGAGCGCCGGTTCGTCGAAGAACAGCAGCACCGTATCGCTTATGCCGCGCATCCGCCGTGTCTGCCAGCGGGCCTTGAGGGCCAGCATCTTGACGGCGGCGTCCCGCAGCTGGTAATTGTAGAAGATTGCCTTGCCGTCGTGATCGACGACGCCGGTGCAGAAGGTGATCGGGCCGGTGATCTGTCCTTTCAGGGCGGCAAGCCCCTGCCGTTGACTGCCGGCAGCCTCCATGAATATAAAGAAGCCTTTTCCCTCCTTCTCTGTCAGGGCAAAGCGGGATTCGTCAAGGCTTGCCCCACCTTCGGAGACCATCAGATACTCTTCGTAGAAGGCGAGCAACTCCTCTTCGAATCCGTTCCTGGTGCTGTCGATGTACAGCTTTCCCTCCTTTTCGGTGACGCCGGGGAAGCCGGCCAGGAACTGCCGCATCATGCCTTCTTCACGAAAAGCCGGCAGCTGCGGCCAGAGAGGGATTGCCGGGGTATGTGCGAAGATCAGCGCGGTGGCGGCGGCATGGTCCTTCATGGGCAGGCTGCCGATCAGAACGGGTAACCCGTTGGGGGTGAAATGGTGCATCGGGTATCTCAGTGGGTTGAGGGAAAGGTCACGGCCGCACAACGGCTGGCCGGTTATTCAAAGTACGCGCAGGTGCTGCTGAAGGCTCTGTTAAAAAAAAGGCAGGTGGATTCCCACCTGCCCGGAACGTCAGTCAGCTGCGGTTTCGCCCGCGGGATCTTAATAACAGGGAACCTGGTACGATCGTTTCATAGGGTACGGGAACGTTACCCAGTACCTGCCGCCGCTGTTCGGGTCCTGCTGCCACTCCCCGCTGACCACTCGTTCCTCCACGCAGACCCTGGGTTGTTCGACAATCACCGGAGCTTGCACATAGGTATACCTGGTAGTGGTGTACACCGGAGGAGGCGGAGGCGGGGTGAATGCGCTGGCGATGATTGCCCCGGTCAGAAGGCCTACGGCGACACCGGCGATGACATCCCCACCGTCATAATGGGAATGGCGATGGTAGCTGTTATAATAATACGGACGGGGGTGATGGTAGCCGCCGTAGTAGGGCCGCGGATAATGGTAGCCGCCGCGTGCGTAGGCAGTCGTCGAGACCAGGAGTGCCGATAGGATGAACAACGCAGTGATCTTTGTTTTCATGGACGTTTCCTCAATGTACAAAGGCTATGTGATATCCCCTGCGATACTGAGAATAGTATGTGAAGGATTACCGCCCTTGTCAATATGTGCCATGTCGGCAGGCACTTTTGTTATCGGCGCACGGTGATGGTTGCCTTCAGTCTTGACAAGTATCAACGAATGTGGTTAGTAACTCTGTTGTTTGCGTCTGGTGCGGGTGTAGCTCAGTTGGTAGAGCACAAGCTTCCCAAGCTTGGGGTCGCGAGTTCGAGCCTCGTTGCCCGCTCCATTTTCAGATCGATACCGTCTCAAACTGGCAGGTTATCGTTCTCCTCCAGTATACCTCCTGCAGTTTTTTGCAGGCAGGCTTTGGAAAGTGGGCTCTGCCCGCTTTTTTTTATGTCTGTTCGCCGGAGGAGGAGGTTGTCTGTCAGGCTGGGTTTTTTTGAAGAATATTGAAATGGTTGGGCAATTCATTTTTGCGCGACGCTCTGCCGGTCGGAGAGGGCACAACGGATGAGTGAACATATCATCGAACAAATTCGATCCTACGCCGAAACCCTGCTTCCGACGATGGGCCTGGAGCTTGTTGAAGTACAGTTCCGGCGGGAGGGGCATGGCTGGGTGCTGCGACTGTTCATCGACCGGGAGGGCGGGGTGGGACTGGACCACTGTGCTGACGTGAGCCGTGAGATCGGCCAGTTCCTTGATGTGGAGGATCTGATTGACCATGCCTATCATCTCGAGGTGTCATCGCCGGGGCTTGAGCGACCGTTGAAAAGCCTCCGGGATTTCCAGCGCTTTCAAGGGAGCAAGGCAAAGGTCAGGCTGCACGAGAGTGTGGAGGAGCAGAAGGTGTTCATTGGCAGTATCGGCAGGGTGAGTGATGAATTGATCACCCTTGATCTGGAGGGAGGAGGAAGTGTGCAGTTTGCCTTTAACCAGATAAACAAGGCACGATTATCGCTGTAAGGCGACAGAGAACGTAATCCGGGAGGCAGCGGGAGGCTGCCCTACAACACGTTGACGGTAAAGGACGGGGTAGAGGAATGTTATCGGAATTGAAGCGCATTATCGACCAGATCAGCCGCGATCGCGGCATCGACAGGAGGCTGCTGATCGAGGCCATTGAAGAGGCGGTCCAGTCGGCGGCACGGAAAAAGCTGGGGAGCCGGCGAGAGATCGAAGTCCGCTACAATGAAGAATTCGGTGAGGTGGAGGTCTTCCAGTTCAGGAACGTGGTCGAGCAGGCCGAGGATGAACAGACGGAGATATCCCTGGCAGATGCCCTGGTTCTCGACCCCGAGGTGCAACTCGGTGACGAACTCGGCGAGAAAATGGAAAACATCACCGATCTCGGCCGGATCGCCGCCCAGTCTGCCAAGCAGGTGATCATCCACAAGATGAAGGATGCCGAACGGGAAGTCATCTTCGACATGTTCAAGGACCGGCTGGGTGAGGTGGTGAGCGGTATCGTCCAGCGTTTCGATCGTGGCAACATGATCGTCAATCTTGGCCGGACCGACGCGATCCTGCCGAAGGATCACCAGATACCGAAGAGATCGTTCAAGCAGGGGGACCGCATCAGGGCCTACCTGATGGAGGTCAGGCAGGCTGCACGCGATTCACAGCTGGTGCTGTCACGCACCTGCGACGAGTTTCTCGCCAAGCTTTTTCAGATGGAAGTGCCCGAGATAGCGGAAGGCATCGTCAAGATCATGGGGGTCAGCCGTGAACCGGGTTTTCGGGCCAAGATCGCGGTCAGTTCCTCCGAGAGCGATGTCGACCCGGTCGGCGCCTGTGTCGGCATGAAAGGTTCGCGGGTCCAGAACGTCGTCCAGGAACTCCAGGGTGAGCGCATCGATATCGTCACCTGGAGTCCTGATCCTGCCAAGTACGTCTACAATGCGCTGGCCCCCGCCCAGGTCAGCATGGTCATGGTTGACGAAGACAGCCACTCGCTGCTGGTGGTCGTCCCAAATGATCAGTTGTCGCTGGCGATTGGCCGGCAGGGACAGAATGTCCGGCTGGCCTCCAAGCTCCTGGGCTGGCGCATCGATGTCAAGAGCGAACAGCGCTACGCCAATCTCGAGGATCCCGGCTACCGCTCGCTGCTGGCAATTGAGGGAGTTGACGAGGCGATGGCCGATCTGCTTTTCGCCAAGGGGATCGTATCGGCGGCGACGCTTGCCAGGACCTCGGTTGAGGATCTCACGGTCATCCGCGCCATCGATGAGCAGTTCGCCGAATACCTGATCCATGCCGCCGCAAAGATCAGCGGAGTCGTCCCGGGAGAACGAGCGCAGGAAACGGCATCCGGCCCCGCGGATGAAGAAGATCCCGGGAAAGGCCAGGTCACGCAGGAAGATGGCGGCGAGGCGACGGAAGGGGACGTGGAGACTCCGTGAAGAGCGGGACGCGGGAACCTGTGCGCTCCTGCTCCGCATGCGGCGTGAAACGGCCCAAGAAAGAGCTGCGGCGATTTGTCTGGGGAGAAGAGCAGCCGCTGGCTGATCCCAGGGGGCGTTGCCACGGCCGTGGAGCTTACTGCTGCGAGGATCAAACGTGTATCGAAAGGTTCCTGAACCGAAAGAAAAAATGGAAAAGACTGTTTCGCCTTTAGGGAAATACTCTTTATAATACTCTTTGAGGGGCTGTTGCTGGAATGAAAGGCCGGCTCCGAGCAAGGATGCGGCAGAGAAGGATAGACGGGAGCGACGAATGAGCAGGGTGAGGATATACGAACTGGCCAAAGAGGCCGGGATGAACAGCAAGGTGCTGGCCGACAAGCTGATGGAAAAAGGTTTCGCCATCAAGGGGCCGAGTTCCACCGTTGATGCCGATGTTGCTGAAACAATCCGAAGGACAGTCCTGCGGCAGGCAAACGCCGAACTCGTGGAAAAACCGATTTCCGCCGACCGCGCGCAGGTCTCCGTCCAGAGGAAGACCACCGTCATCCGCCGCCGGCCGAAGGCCGAGACCGCTGAAGATGCGGAAGGCCATGACGAGACCGGGGCTGAGGTGAAACACACAGCCGCAGGCGGCGAACCCCAGGCAGCCGACAGGGCTGAGCGTGAACCGGTCATCCTGAGAGCAGCGGACATGCCGTATAGCGAGTCGGGGAGGGAAGAGGCGGTATCCCAGGCACCCCTTGAACGGGTCGAGGGGAAGGCGCCGCAAGCGGCCACGACGGCGCCGGTCGACGAGGAGGCGGAGGCGGCCAAGGAGAGCGCACTTGCCCCTAGGGTTGAAGAATCTGTCATAAGCGTCGCTCCGCCAGCCGCTGAACAGCAGACATTTGAGACAAAACAGTTTTTCACCGAGCGGAAACCGAAGAAAGAGAAGGAAAAAGAGCGGGAACGCAAGCCGCTGCCCCGCAAGGGGCTGGCCCGGGTTGTCGGTACCATCGAGATCCCGGTTGAAGAGGAGCAGGCATCCCGTTTCAAGAAGAAAGTGGTCAGGCCGGCCCCCGGACCTGTCGTAAAAGGAACAGAAGAAACCCCGGAGCCGGTGGTCGCACCCGTTGCCGACGATGGAACCCGCGGCAAGAAAAAGGGCAAGCGTGGCACAGGCTTTGCCGAGGAGGAAGAGGACTGGCGGGCAGGCAAGGGAGCCGGCAAGAAAGGCAAGAAAGGTGTCAAGTTCACCCATTTCGGCGCCGACTATCAGCCGGTGCGCGGCAAGAAAGGCAAGCGCGACAAGGGGCGCGACACCCTCCAGCCGCCTGCTGCCGAAATGAAGGCGAGCAAGCGGCGGATCAAGGTTTTCGAGACGATCAGCGTTGCCGAGCTGGCCAGCCGAATGAAGGTCAAGGCAAGCGAAGTCATTGCAAAACTGATGGCTCTCGGGGTTATGGCCACGATGAACCAGGCGGTAGATGTCGACACCGCGATGTTGATCGCCACAGACTTTGGATATGAAGTCGAACAGGGCATTACCGAAGAGCTCGGCATGCAGATGTTCGACGAGGCCGAGGAAGGCGGTGAATTGAAGCCGCGTCCGCCGGTCGTCACGGTCATGGGCCATGTCGATCACGGCAAGACCTCGATCCTCGACGCCATTCGCAAAACCGATGTGGCGATCGGCGAGGCAGGCGGCATCACCCAGCATATCGGCGCCTACCATGTCCGTTCCAGCGCCGGCGACGTCACCTTTGTCGACACGCCGGGTCATGCGGCATTCACCGAGATGCGCTCGCGTGGCGCCCAGATTACCGACCTGGTCATCCTGGTAGTTGCCGCCGACGACGGGGTCATGGACCAGACCCGTGAGGCGATCCACCACGCCCAGGCTGCCGGGGTGCCGATCATGGTCGCCGTCAATAAGATTGACAAGCCGGCTTCGGATGTGGACCGGGTCAAGCGCGAGCTGTCCGATCTCAACCTGG
>CAYYWK010000198.1:0-6049 GCA_964475345.1 uncultured Desulfobulbus sp. | reverse complement strand
TCGTCTTGATAGCTGAATTGCCGGCCACCGCGATGATCCAGCGGGTTGGCCGCCGGCTGACTTTCGAATAGACGAGATCGCAGACCAGGACGGTATCGGACATGTTCTCCATCGTCCAGTCCTTGCCGGTGATACCGGCGTCGAGCATGCCGCTCTCAACATACCGTGACATTTCCTGGGGACGACATATCGAACAGGCCAATTCCGGGTCGTCGATCTCTGGAAAATAGTTGCGTGCAGCGGGTTTTATCAACCACCCTGCTTTCTCGAACAGATTGATGGTTGCATTTTCGAGGCTGCCTTTGGGCAGTCCGAGTTTGAGCTGGGTCATTGCGAATTCTCTCCTTTGCTTGGTCATCGTGTGTCTGGACGCTGACCTTTTCTTTTCTTCAATTCTTCGTGCCGTAAACGTGTTCAGGATCGAAAACCGGTTCTCCCACGGTCTGCAGGTCTCCCTCAACGACCTTTCTGAAGAAGCACGAGACATGACCGGTATGGCACGCCGCACCGCCGATCTGCTCGACCTGGTAAATCACCGCATCATCATCGCAATCAACCAGGATCTCGCGGATACGCTGGACGTTGCCGGAGGTCTCACCTTTCAGCCACAGCGACTGCCTTGACCTGCTCCAGTAATGGGCCTTGCCGGTTTCAATAGTCTTTTCAAAGGCAAGCTTGTTGATAAAAGCCAGCATGAGTACCTGCCCGGAGAGGTGATCTTGGACGATGGCCGGGATGAGGCCATCCGCCGTTTTTTCAAAATTCAGTTGCAGCATCTTTGTCCACCTTGTTAATTCACTTTCCGCAATCCAGCGCCGACACAACAGAGTGCATGCCACCACGGAACCTGTTGTCTATTGCGAAAAATTTACGATTTTAACTGCTTACATTCTTTCTGTCAATAAATGGCAGTAGGACACCGTCCCTTTTCCTGATAAACCTTGCGAAAAGACAGCGAAAACAGGTAGATTCCACCCAGCGCATGAAAAGACACGACGGCCGACTCCCGCCTGCCGCGTCGTCGACAGTGAATCCTCCAATCTTCAGGAGCACGTTGAACCAATGATACAGCAGAATGACACCGTCACCCTCTTCTTCACCGGTAAAGTTGACAATGGCGACGTCTTCATTGTCGTCAGCAAGGATGACCCGATGACCGTCACCATCGGCAGCCTCCAACTGCCACCCACCCTCGAGAACGCGCTGATCGGCATGGCAGTCGGAGAGACCAGGACGGTAAGGCTGCCCCCTGACGAAGGCTTCGGCCCCCGCCAAAAGGACCTCGTACAAGTCATCAACAATCCCGAAATCATCGAAAAGGTCAAACCGAAAGCAGGTATGATCCTTTCCCTGAAAACCCAAAGAGACGGCCAGGAACTTACCGTCCCGGCTACTGTTCTGAAGGTTTCAGGATCGGAGATCGAGGTGGATTACAACCACCCCCTTGCCGGCCATCACCTCACCTACACCGTCACCATCATCGGCATCCAGCGGTAACCCGGCCGCCGTAAACGACCTGCCCAACCGGATCCCGTTCCGACCATCAGACCCTGAAACACTGACTGAAACGGGCCAGCAGGGGATAAAAAGCCCTGTACATTAGCCAATCCTTATGTATTAATTAAACAAGTTAACGCCATTATTCCAATTACAGCAGGGGTGGTATATGCAGATCGAAGACGATGAAATATTGCAGGGTTTTATCGAGGAATCCCTGGAACATCTTGCCGACATTGAAAACGATCTTCTCGCCATCGAGGAAGCCGGTGAAAAAATTGACGAGGATCTTGTCAACAAGGTGTTCCGCGCCGCCCACTCCATCAAGGGGGGCGCCGGGTTCATGGGCCTTACCGCGATACAGGAACTGTCGCATGCCGCCGAGAATGTCCTGGGGATGATCCGCAGCAAGAAACTGACACCCACCCCTGAGATCGTCAACGTTCTGCTGCTTGCCGCCGACCAGCTCCAGCGGATGATCGAGGATGTCCATAACAGCAACGAGGCGGATATCTCCTCGTTCATCGAGCCGCTCAATGCCATTACCGAAGGCAAGTTGACACAGCCGGCCCCCGCCAAAATCGTGGCCGCTCCTCCTCCGGCCCCGCCTGAACCAGCCCCGGCAATGGAGATTGATCCCATCGCTGCTGAGACAATCGAGCCTGCCAGTGCACTTCTTACTCTTGGCGAGGAGGAGAAGGAAGATTTTCAGGAAGATGACAGCGATCTCGACATTGATGCTGAAACCGACGTGGAGCAGGATGCCGAAATGAGCCTCGATGGTCTGCAGATCGGGTCCCTGAAGTCCTCAACCCTTGCCACCAAAGACGCATCCAAGGCTTCAACGTCGAAAGGCGAAACGTCCATCCGGGTGCATGTCAGTCTTCTCGATTCGCTGATGAACCTCGCCGGCGAGCTGGTGCTGAGCCGCAACCAGCTGCTGCAGACCATCGCTTCGGAGGATTTCCGCAATGCGGAAACGGTGGGCCAGCGCATAGACCTGATCACTTCCGAACTCCAGGAAGCGATCATGCTGACCCGGATGCAGCCGATCGGCAATGTCTTCAACAAATTTCCCCGAGTTGTTCGTGATCTCTCGAAGAAACTGAAAAAAACCATTGATCTGACCATTGTCGGCAAGGACGTCGAACTCGACAAGACCATCATCGAAGCGATCAATGACCCGCTGACCCACCTGGTGCGCAACTCTGTCGACCACGGCATCGAAGCGCCCAGCGAGCGCAAACGGATCGGCAAATCCGAAACCGGCATGGTCATCCTCAAGGCCTACCATGAAGCCGGTCAGGTGGTGATCGAAATCAGTGACGACGGCAAAGGCATCGATGGTGACGCACTGGCCGCAAGCGCCGTCAGAAAAGGTCTCTTGACCGTCGAGCAGACCCAGGTGATGTCGGAAAAGGAAAAGATCAACCTGATCTTCCTGCCCGGCTTTTCCATGGCCAAACAGGTCACCGACGTTTCGGGCCGCGGTGTCGGCATGGATGTCGTCAAGACCAATCTCGACCAGCTAGGCGGCCATGTCGACATCATTTCGGAAGTCGGCAGGGGAACGACCATCTCCATCAAGCTGCCGCTCACCCTGGCCATCATTCCCTGCCAGATCATCATGACCGGCGGCGAGAGGTACGCGATCCCCCAGGTCAACCTCGAGGAACTGCTGCGTATCCCCGCCAGTCAGGTCAAGCAGCGGATTGAACGCGTCGGCAACGCCGAGGTTGTCCGCCTGCGCGGCAATCTGCTGCCGCTGATCCGTCTTGCCGATGTCCTCGGTATCGAACGGACGTACTGGGATGCAAACGAGCAGACACTCAAATCCGACCGGCGCGAACAGATCGCCGACAGGCGAGGCAAGCATTCGCCGTACTTCAATGCCGAAGCCACTCCTTCTCTGGGGCAGCACGAGAGCGATGCTGAAAAACCCTCACGCTCCGTGCTCGACCGTCGCTATTCGTCATCGAGCGCCCTCAACATCGTCGTAGTGTCGACCGGCGCCATGAAATATGGACTGATTGTCGATCGCCTCCAGGATTCCGAGGAAATCGTCATCAAGCCGCTTGGCCGGCATCTCCAGCAGTGCAAGGGATATGCCGGTGCGACAATCATGGGTGACGGCCGCATCGCCCTGATCCTTGATGTCAGCAACCTTGCCCGGATGGCCAACCTCACCTCTCTCGACGGGACCGACCGTGCATCCGAAGTCGCCATGTCAGCCGAAGAGGCCATCAGGGCCAAGAAGGACAAGCAGGCACTGCTCATCTTCCGCAGTTCGGAAGTCGAGCACTTCGCCGTGCCGCTCAACCAGGTCGAACGGATTGAAAAAATTCACAGGAGAGACATCGAGGAACTGGGCGGCAAGCGTGTCATGCAGTACCGGGGCGGCAGTCTGTCGCTGATCTGCATCGACGACGTCGCCATGGTCCATCCGCTCGCGGATCATGAAAACCTGCTCGTCATCGTTTTCAATATCGCCTCCCGCACGGTCGGCCTGCTCGCCATCGGCCCCATCGACGCCATTGAGGTCGGGGTCGAGATTGACGATGTCACGCTCAAGCAGAACGGCATCATGGGGTCGGTCATTATCGACAAGCACACCACGATGCTCGTGAATATCCATGAAATGGTCCGGACCCTTTTCTCAGACTGGTTTGCCGAACAGGAATTCGGCTTCGAATCATCGGAAGCAGAGGAGGCCCCGACCATCCTGATAGCCGAAGATTCCAATTTTTTCCGCAACCAGGTCAAGGGCTACATGACCGAAGCCGGCTACAACGTTCTCGAAGGCGAGGACGGCAGGGTTGCCTGGGAAGTCCTGCAGGAGAACAAGGATATCGTTTCGATGCTCGTCACCGACATCGAGATGCCGAACATGAATGGTTTTGAACTGACGCAGACCATCCGCGCCGATTCGCGTTTTTCCAATCTGCCGATCATCGCGCTGACAACCCTGGCCGGCGAAGAGGATGTGGCGCGAGGCAAGGCGGTCGGCATTGACGAGTACCATATCAAACTCGACAAGGAACGGTTGATGGCTGCCGTCCACAACTACATGAAGAAACTGCATTGAAAATCGACCGCCATTTAGCGCCAACCCCTCGAAAATGGTTGGCCTGCCGGTTGCAGCCCCGCTTTTTCGAGGTGGCAGCGCCGAGTGACTGCCGGAGTCCCATCCGGTGTGAACCGACAACGCGCTTTCCCCGTACAGGCCCATTATGAACGAATCGACCCGGACAGCCGACACCAACATCATCGAACTGGCGACCTTTTTCGTAGGCGACGCCCTCTGCGGCATGGATATCCTGAAAATCCAGGAGATCAACAAACTGACCCAGATGACCAAGGTTCCCCAGGCGCCCGACTATGTCTTGGGCATCCTCAATCTGCGGGGACAGATCGTCACCATCATCGATCTCAGCAAGAAGCTCGGTCTCGGTGAAACCGACATCAGCCAGGACCCGCGCAATATCATCGTCAATTCGGCGGGAGGCCACGTCGGCCTTCTGGTCCGCAGAATCAGCGATGTCGTCGAAGCCGACATGAACCGCAAGGAGCGCCCGCCGGCAAACATGGGCGGCATCCAGGGAGAGTATTTCACCGGAGTCTACAAAACGGAAACGAATCTCATCGGTCTTCTCGATATCGACAAGGTTTTGAGTTTCGACGACTAGAAAGGACGTCATGTTCGCCAAGAAAAACCTGCGGGTGCTGGTCGTCGATGACACAATCGTCTACCGAAAGGCCGTTTCAGATATTATCGAGGAAATATCCGGCGTTGAACTTGCCGGGGTCGCGCATAACGGCAAGATTGCCGTTGCCAAGATCGAGACGCTGAAACCGGATATCCTCACCCTCGATATCGAGATGCCGGTAATGAACGGCATCGAGGTGCTGGCAGAGATCCAGAAGCGATTTCCGGGTATCGGCGCGATCATGCTGTCGACGCTGACCTCCGACGGCAGCGACATGACCATGCGCGCGCTGGAACTCGGCGCCTTCGATTTCATTCTCAAACCCCAGACCAAATCGACGGCGGAAGGCAAGCAGGAGATCAAGAATCAGCTCCAGCCGATGCTCGAGGCATTTGCCAGATCCAAGATCGCTCCGAACCTCCTCAGCCACAGAACGCCCGCAGTCAAACCGCAACCCCTGCTCCGGACGACCAGCCTCGGTCGGGGAGTGCCGACGAACAGGGAACCGGCCGCCAAACTGTCGCCTCTTGCATCGGGCAAGCGTGGGAAATCGGAAATTGTCACTATCGGCATATCCACCGGCGGCCCCAACGCCCTGACCCAGATGCTGCCAAGGCTTCCCGGCGACCTGGGGGTACCTGTCGTCATCGTGCAGCACATGCCGCCTGTCTTCACCAAATCCCTGGCAACCAGCCTTGACAAGAAATGTGCGTTAAAGGTCAAGGAGGCGGAAGAGGGAGAGGCCATCCAGCCGAACATCGTCTATATCGCGCCCGGAGGCAAGCAGATGAAGCTGGCGGCGGGCGCTGATGGCAAGAACAGGCTGATCCGGCTGACCAGCGACC
>CAYYWK010000197.1:0-6058 GCA_964475345.1 uncultured Desulfobulbus sp. | reverse complement strand
CGGCCTGGAGGCCGAGGGGCAGCCCGAGCAGGCAGAGGATCAGGCAGCCGACAGGCAGCACCAGGCGCTTGTGGTATTCGATGATCAGCACCCTGCCTTTTTCAGTCGTCCTTCCCCCGAATTCGTCTGCCTTATCCAGGAGTTCGGGCATGGTCAGCGTCCCCCTGTTGAAGGAGGTGACCGAAGAGGCGGGCGGCTGCAGCGGAATGTTCAGCTGGTAGCGCTCGAACTGCACGACCTGGGAGTTTGGGGTGTCTGGGCGATGCAGGCTGCCGTTGCGAAGGATGATGGTCACCTTCATCCGGTCGACATCGCTTTTCATGTTGCCGGTGGAGGCCATGGTGATGGTTGGGATGAGCTGGCCGCGCATGTCGGAAACCCAGACGTCCTGCCATTCTCCAGATTCCTGATGTATCTCACCCACATAGACAACCAGGTCACCGAGGGCTTCGGTGAACTGATGCTCCTGTATGCCCTTGTCGATTTTCTCCTTGAGCAGCTGATAGGTGAGCTGTTTCATGGCGACTTCGCTGACCGGAATCAGGACAATGGAAAAATAACTGGTCAGCAGGGCGATCAGGGAGGCAATGACGACGACGGGTGGCAGGATCTGGTATATGCTGATGCCGCTGGCCTTGAAGGCGAGGATCTCCGAATCGTTGGCCAGGCGGGAAAAGCCGATGGTGATCCCCATCATCGCCGCCATCGGTATCGAGTAGAGGAACATGTTCGGGAACAGGTAGGAGAAGAGGCGGATAAAGTCAGCCAGTCCGATTTTCAGATCAAGAACAAAATTGAGGAAGGGGATGAGCTTGACGAGAAAAAACACGCAGTTCATGATCAGAAAACTGGCAAAGAAGGGCGCCAGCATCTCCGTCGCAAGATAGCTGTACAGCAGGAAGGGGAGGTGGGGTGTGGATACTTTCATGTCGTGAGGGGGAGTGTCGGGCTTGCGGGCTCCGGAAAGGCGGGTGTCATGCTGCCTTGCGGTCTGTCCGGACGATATCGGACGGATATTACTGAAAATCGTCTTTACAAACAAGCGGTAACTTGTTTTTGTATGCGGTTTTCGTGGATTGATGATGGACAGAAAACATGACAGCGCGGGGTGCGACGATATGGATCAGGCCTGGGCGCGCCAGCTGCATAGAGAATTCGCCCAGATCTGCTATCAGCATGCTCTTGACCTGGTGCCTCCGGTGATCGAGCTGTTCGATTCCGACCAGAGGCTGGGTTTTTGGCAGCGATCGGCCAGGACCATCGCCATCAACCGCCGGGTGATCCTCGATCATGGTTGGGATATGGTCATTCTGGTGCTCAAGCACGAGATGGCGCATCAGCTCTGCGATGAGGTGCTCGGCGGCGGCGGAACTGCCCACGATCTCCTTTTCCAGCGCGCCTGCGAGATGCTCGGGTTGCCGTCACAGTGCGCGAAGGCGCGGATTGATCTGGAAAGCCTCACTCAAAACCGAGAGCAGGATGGCCTCCGTGATGACGGCAGGATGAAAGTGATCGAAAAGGTGAGAAAAGTGCTGGCGCTGGCCCAATCCGCCAATGAACATGAGGCACGCCTGGCCCTGGAAACGTCCGTGAGGCTGATGCGCCGGCACGCCCTCGAACAAAGGGAAATTGATTTTCAGCTAGAAGATGTCACCTACACGATCATACCATTGGGGAAAACCCGTGTCCGGCAGTACCAGCGGCTGATCGCATCGCTGCTGTCGCGGTATTTCGGTGTCCGCCTCATCAGCTCGAGGCGGTACGATGCTGCTGCCGATTCAAGCTACAGGACCTTCGAGATCTTCGGCAGCAGGGAGAATGTCGCCGTCGCCCTGCATTGCTACCATTTTCTCGACAGCCGGCTGAGCGCTCTGTGGCGCGATTATCGCCGGGCTCAACCCGACAGTTGCGGACGCAGCAAGGGCAGTTACTATTGCGGTGTCCTGCACGGCTTTGCAGAGACGCTGCAGCACGGTCGCTTCGGGCAACCTCCGATCCAGGAAGCGTTTTCAAATGCAGGGACGAGGGGAAATGTCGGGTTGCCTGTTGCAGTCGAGCAGCAGATTGCTGCCTGCATCAGAAAAAGGTATCCCCGCCTGCACACCGTTGGAGGCAGGAAAACCTTGGTCGACCGGGAGCTCTTCAACAGCGGCAAGCTCGCCGGAAGGGAGATCCGGCTGCGCAGTGCGGTGGGCAGCTGCCACTGCGAGGGGAATCCAAAACTGCTACGCACAACCTCAACCGATTGAGAGGAGAAGATATGCATCTGTTCGAGACGGAGACCGGCGATCGCTGGATCTGTATCACCTGCGCGGAAGAAGAGGCGGAGAGCATCAAGGAAAAGGGCTGGGAATGGATTCTTTCCCGTGAGGATCAGGTTCTGCGCTGCTTCCTGTGCGGCCACCCCGACTACGATTTCGAAGATTGAACAACTGCTGGAGTTTTCAGCCAGACTTCGCGGCGGGACTCACTTCCGGTATGCGGGAAGGGAGCGGAGTTCAGCCTTTTGTCTCGGCGATGGGCGATTCGATGGTGACATCGAGCCAGTGCTCGTCCCACCATTCCTTCGGCATGCTGAAGACTCCGTTGATCAGCATCGAGAAGTGCAGGTGGTCGCCGCCGGCCATGCCCGAGGTCCCGGTCAGCCCGAGGATCTTGCCTTTCTCCAGCGTGTCGCCGACGGCGACGTTGATCTGGCTGAGATGGGAATACAGGCTGAACACTCCCTGCCCGTGGTCGAGAATCACCATGTTGCCGTAGATCCCCAGGTACTCGGCAAAAACCACCCTGCCGGTGTTGGCTGCCTGGACGCCGACCCGCTCGGTTGAGGCGATATCGACGCCAAGATGGACCTGGTGATCGATTTCCTTGTCCTGGTAGTAATAGGTCCGGTGGTCGGCGAATCCGGCCTTCGGGCTTCCCAGCATCCGCAGGAATTTCCCTTTCCAGAGGCGTTCGGGAGTGGCTTTGGTGCAGATTTCCGAGATGATGGCGTTGTTGGCATCACGAATGGCATTGTTGATGTGGAGGTACTTTTCCACTGCCGTTCCCTGCATCTCCGGGTAGTGCTGCTCGAATTCCGGGATCTTTGCGGCCAGGAATCCGTCGCTGATGTTGATTCTGTCTGCCTTCTGGGCAACTTTCTGAAAAACCGGCGAAAATGGCATAGTTACCGTGTTGCCGGCAGGGTCGGCCGCGCTGACCTTGGCTTCGCTGATGTTTTCGGCGTCGTAGGGCAAGGCGAAATACGCGATATAGGTGTTCGGGCGGTCGGCCGCGACCGGATGTCCCGGATTCATCCGGCCATTGACTGTCACCCCGTGACGGCAGTCCGGTTCGGATACACGATAAATGGCAATTCCGGTGCCCCCGGGTGAAATGTATTTTTCGCCGTGCAGCAGTTCAACGACCGGCGGTTTGAGGTCGAGGGTGATCTCCCTGGTCAGCTTGGTCGTGTTGCCGCCTAAAAAGCCCCTGAGTGAAAAGTCGCGGACCTCGACGTTCAGCTGGATCTTCCCTTCCTTGAATCCCAGTTTCTGGGGTTCGAAGGAAATATCCTGGCGTTCTTCAGCCGGTCCGATCTTGCCCAGGTAGCCTGTCCGCGGGTTTTCCTTTTTGGCCAGTTCCCTGGTGGTTTCCCCCTGGCTGGCGGTGACCGTCACTTTGCGGATGCCGCTTTTGGCGTCGGTTGCGGTATAGCCGATCGTCGCCTGTTTCCCAATGTTGTCTGATCCCGTTGCCAGCGAAAGTTGGGGTTTTTCCCCCTCGAAAAAAAGGTAGAAGGCGACACCGCCTCCAAGCAGCAGGAGGATGGAGAAAAACAGGACGATGAATCTTCCTGCCTTGAAGCTGCTGCGGGGCTGTTTTTTCAGTCTTCTGCTCGGTCTGGTGCTCATGATGTGAAAGTACCTGGGATAAACGGGAGAAACGGCAGCGCGGAGTCAGCGTTGCCAGATGATTTCGTATTTTTCGATGTGGAGATCTTTGGACGGAGCGACGATCAGGCGTTTGCCGGTCTCCTTCTCGAGCTGGGTCATCGTCAGTTCCTCTTCCTTCAACAGCATGTCGGCTATGCGCGGGTGGACCCTGACGGTGACGGAGTTGCCCGAGGCCTTGGAGGCATTGCGGCTCAATTTGCGGAAGATGTCATAGCAGATCGTCCGCCGCGATTTCAGCATTCCCTCTCCGGCGCAGTAGTGGCAGGGTTCGCACATCATCTGGTGGAGATTTTCGCTGTTGCGTTTCCTGGTCATCTGGACCAGGCCGAATTCAGAAAGCTTGAGGATGTTTATTCTGCTCTTGTCTTTCTTCACCGCATCCTTGAAGGCGGCAAACAGTTCCTCGCGATGGAATTCATCCTCCATGTCGATGAAGTCGATGATGATGATCCCGCCGATATTGCGAAGACGCAGCTGGTAGGCGATCTCCTTGGCAGCCTCCATGTTGGTCTTGAAGATGGTTTCGTTGAGATCGTTCTTGCCGACGAAACGGCCGGTATTGACATCAATGACCGAAAGGGCCTCGGTGCTCTCGATGATGATGTAGCCGCCGGAACGGAGCCAGACCTTTTTTTCGATGGCGCGGTTGATCTCGACCTCGATGCCGTAGGCCTCGAAAAGCGGATTGCTGCCCTGGTAGAGGGTTATCCTCTCCTGCAGCTGGGGTGCGAAGGCGCGGACGAAATGCAACAGTTTCTCGTAAGCGGCTGTGTCGTCGATGACCAACCTGGCAACGTCATTGGTGAACAGGTCCCGCACCGAGCGGAGGGTGATGTCAAGGTCTTCGTAGACGAGGGCGGGGGCCTTGGAGCTCCGGGCCAGGTCCCTTATTTCATCCCAGAGCAGCATAAGGAATTCCATGTCGGCTTCGAGCTCTTCGACCTTGGCGTGCTCGGCCACCGTTCGGACGATGAAGCCGGTGCCCTGAGGCCGGATTTCCTCGATCTGTTCCTTGAGAATGGTGCGGAGTTCCTCGTTCTCTATCTTCCGGGACACACCGATATGGTCGGTCAGCGGTATGAAGACCAGATTTCGGCAGGGCAGGGTGATATGGCAGGTGAGCCTGGCGCCCTTGGTGCCGATCGGGTCCTTGCTGACCTGTACCAGGACGTCCTGACCTTCGCTGAGCAGATCTTCGATATTGTACCCCTGGGATCTCCTGGTGTTGGCATCGACGGCGACCGGCTGATTCTCGTCGAGCAGCAGGGAGGGTTCGCGTCCCAGCATCCTGTTCTCGATATCCTTTTCGGAAATGTGCACGTCGTCGACATAGAGGAAGCCGGTGCGCTCAAGGCCGATATCGACGAAGGCGGCCTGCATGCCTGGGAGGACGCGAACGACCTTGCCACGGTAAATATTGCCCTTGAGACCTTTTTCCATCGGCCTCTGCATATGGAACTCGGTCAGGATGCCATTTTCAACGAGGGCCAGACGGACTTCGTAGCTCCTGGAATTTATAAGAATATCAATACTCATTGGCGGGGCCGGCTATCTTTTGATGAAAATACTGTCTGAGAAAGAGTATATTTATGAACTCAGCAGTATACAGTATCGTCAGGCTGCAACGCCATAAATATTAAAGATAGAATCTATCAGTCGAACTCATCACGAATGCTGCGCAGCATCCCGCCGATTTCGGTCATCGTTCCAACCTTCAATCGCCGTGAGATGCTGCTGCGGGCGCTGACTTCAATTTTCCGCCAGACAGAGGGCTGTCTTGAGGTTATTGTCGTCGACGATGCATCGACAGATGGGAGCCGTGAGTACCTTTTCTCGGCATTGGATCGCCGCTGGTTGAACCGCCTTCGCTGGTTTACCCAGGCGGAGAACCGGGGGGCGGCGGCAGCCCGCAACATCGGGATTGCTGAAGCAAAAGGCGAGATGGTGGCCTTTCTCGATTCCGACGATCACTGGCTGCCGCGAAAACTCGAGGTGCAGGCGCTGCTGATGGCAGCGAGTCCTGATTTCCTGATCAGTCACAGTCGGGAGAAGTGGCTGCGGCGGGGACAGCACCTCAACCAGAGAAAGAGACACATCCCCAGGCACGGAGATATTTACAG
>CAYYWK010000196.1:0-6059 GCA_964475345.1 uncultured Desulfobulbus sp. | reverse complement strand
CGTCTTCACCGCCGGTTACGGTTCCCTCAGCCAGTACGCCATCTACGGTTTCGTCTTCTACACCCTGGCGATGGGCATGCTGCTCGGTTCGCTGATCGGCGTGCAGGTCGGCTCGCTGGTCACCAAGGTCGTTCCCGGCATCATGATCCGCGGTTTCTTCGCGGTGGCGGTCACCGCCGGTTTCATCAATCGTTTCGCGGCACTGCCTGAAAAACTGCAGAGCCTGGGTTACCTCAAGATCACCAAGGAGCTGGGGGCGATCATCAGCACTGTGGGCAACAGCCTGTTCTTCCTCGCCATCGGCATCTTCGCCATCTGGGTATTCTATTCATTCTTCAGCAACATTAAGCTCTTGAAGACGGAGGGTCATTGATATGAGCATGCAAAGCAAATTGAAAACCAGGGGAATCCTGATGCTGGCGTCCTTCACGGCCCTGCTGGTGGTGATCTTCATGCCGATCTTTCCCGGTAATGTCAACGGTCTCGACTATGCCGACAACCTGTTCAACATGGTGTCGAAGGGGTCGTCCTACTTCATCCCGAAAGAAATCAAGGGAAGTGAGAAGTTTGCAGGCAAGATGATAGATGTTAAGGTGGCGATGAAGGATGACAAGCAGGCCGGCGAGACGGCCAAGATGCTCGGAATCGTCGGGCTCCAGGCCGCTGCCAGCGGCAAGGAGCTGACGATCAGCGGTGACATGGGGCTGCTGCTCAAGGCAGTTCTCGAGGATGCCGACCACATGTTCAGCAACGACGGGGCGCCAATAGCCGATAGATACGGCCTTCCCGAAAAGGCGGCCATGTACAACTGGCACACGCTGTTCGGCGTGATCAGCAAGAATTTGACCAAGCAGGAGAAGTTCGACGAGGCCAAACCCTTTGCCTCTATCCAGAAAAGGGCACTGGAGCCGTCCTACAACTACTACGGCGTCAAGGCGATGCACTGGAAGGAGAATATCGTCCTGATCCTCGCCGCCCTCGGCTTCTATGTCTTCTACACGCTGTGGTACGGTTTCGGTCTGATGTACCTCTTCGAAGGAATGGGTCTGAAGATCGGACATTGAAATCGCACTATCGGTAGTCACGCAAGTGGCGGACTGCGGAGGGGAGTGTCTCCTGTCTGCAGTCCGCCTTTTTTGTCGGAGAAGAGTCATGCAGCGGATCATCGCGTGGTTGAGAAACCTGTTTTCCCCGGCGCAGACCGTCGAGCCGCTCAGTCCGGACGAGCTGCAGGCCGCCTTCCGCAAGCGTTACGCCAGTTTCCGCAGTCTGTTGACCGCCAACAACAACGCCCTGCAGGCGATGGCGGAACTGGAGAAGATCTACTACAGCGGCGACAGCTACCGGATGGCGGTGGTCCGCTCGAAGCTCACCACCATCCTGGTCAACGTCTACAAAATGATCAGAAACCTGCTGGAGATGTCGGAGGGCAGGTACCGCGATCTTGAGGCCATTTTCGAGCGGATCGGCAACGATATCGATGCCATCGTCGAGCGCAGGCCGGTGCTTCGTCAGGGGCCATTCATCCTCGGTCTCGACGAGGTCAGCCGCGAGGTCAGGGACCAGGTCGGCGAGAAGATGGCCAATCTCGGCGAGGCGGGAGCCATAGCCGGCCTGGTGGTGCCCAGGGGCTTTGTCGTCACCGCCTCGGCCACCCGCCATTTCCTCACCGACAGTCACCTGGCGGAGATCAACCGCCGCCTGCAGGTGCTTGATCCCGACGCCCTCGAGGATCTCTACCACACCTGCGGCGAAATCCAGCAGATGATCCGGGAGGCCCCGCTGCCCGCCGATCTCGAAGAACTGCTCCACGTCCACTACGCCAGACTGGAGCGGTCAACCGCCCCGCATTGCCGGGTTGCGCTGCGGTCGAGCGCGCTCGGCGAGGACTGCGCCGGGATCTCCTTTGCCGGCCTGTACCGGACGGTCCTCAATGTCGAGCGGGAGGGACTGGTTGCCGCCTACAAGGAGATCATCGCCAGCAAGTACGGGGCGAGGGCCATCTCCTACCGGCGCAAGCGCGGGTACCGGCACGAGGATATCGAGATGTGCGTCGGCTGCCTGGTGATGATCGACGCCATGGTCAGCGGCGTGATCTACACCCGCGACCCCGGCGAGGAGGAAAGCGAGGTCCTGCGGATCAACGCCACCTCGGGGATTGCCAAGGGGGTGGTGGACGGCACCACCGTCACCGACCTCTACCTGGTCAGCCGGGACAAGCCCCACGCCGTGGTCTACCGGGAGATGCGGCAGGAGCAGGCGGTATCGGCCCTGACATACGGCCAGATCAAGAAACTGGCGGAAGCCGCCCTGCAGCTCGAGCAGCATTTCGGCCAGCCACAGGACATTGAATGGACCTTTGACCACCAGGGGAACCTGTATATCCTGCAGAGCCGGCCGATGCTGACCCGCAACACACTGGTCAATCCGGAGGAAGGCGAGAGGCCGGCGATGCCGCAGATCGAGGACAGTGAACCGCCTTTGCTCCACGGCGGCATCTGCGCCGGCGGCGGGATTGCCAGCGGCCCGGTCTTCCGGGTCGACAACGACGAAACCATGCGCCGGTTTCCGCAGGGGGCGGTGCTGGTGTTGGCGCATCCGCTGCCGGAGTGGGCGCCGATTCTGAGCAGGGCTGCGGCGGTCCTGGCCGAACATGGCAGCGAGGCCGGTCACCTGGCGACGGTGTCGCGGGAATTCGGCATTCCGGCCCTGTTCAGCCTGCCCGGGGTGATGAGCTCGCTGGGCGACGGCGAGGAGATCACGGTCCACGCCGGCGCCAGGGCCGTCTACCGGGGCCGCACGGAGGATCTGCTGCGCCTGCGCACGGTGCGCAAGAATATCATGGCCGGCAGCCCGGTGCAGCGGATCCTCACGGAAATCATGCAGCACGTCACCCCGCTCAATCTCAACGACCCGGCCTCGCCGCAGTTCAAGTCGTCGTGGTGCGAGACCCTCCACGACATCACCCGTTTCTGCCATGAGAAATCGGTGTCGGAAATGTTCAATTTCGGCCGGCGCCACCATTTCAACCAGGCGGCCGCCAAGCGGCTGGTCGGCAAGGTGCCGATGGAGTGGTATGTCATCGACCTGGCCGACGGTTTCCGGCAAGGGGTCAATCTCGAGGAGAAAAGCGTCCGTATCGACGATATCGTCTCGGTGCCGATGCTGGCGATCTGGAAGGGGCTCTCCGCCTTTCCCTGGGCGGGGCCGCCGCCGGTCAGCGTCCGGGGCTTCGGCTCGATCCTCTTTCAGTCGACGATGCGCCCCGAACTCGACCCGGCGGTCGCCTCGGCGCTGACGGTGAAAAACTACTTTCTGATTTCCGAGCATTTCTGTAATCTCAGTGTACGGCTCGGGTATCACTACGCGATGATCGAGGCCTACATCAGCGACCTGTTGACGGAGAGCTACGTGACCTTCCGCTTCAAGGGCGGCGCCGCCGATCTCCAGCGCAAGGCGGTGCGGGCGAGGTTGCTGGCCGATGTCCTGGAACGCTACGATTTCCGGATCGAGCTGCGGTCGGATTCGCTGCTGGCGCGGGTGAAGAAAAAGCCCACCGAGTACCTGGAGCAGCGCCTGCAGATCCTCGGCTACCTGACGCTCCATACCCGCCAGATCGACATGGTGATGAACAGCGCCGGCGCCGTCGAGCAGTACAAGAGGAAATTTATCGAGGATATCGAAGTGATGCTGGCCGGAAAGACAACATTAGACCTCGGGGAGTCAGGCCATGGCGGAGAATAGGAAGGTTCTGCTAGTCGATGATGAAGCCGATTTCCGTGCCATCATGGGCAAATATTTCGGCCGCCGGAGGATTGCCTTCGAAATGGCCGGGGGCTGCATGGAGGCCCTGGACTGGCTCGGCAATGACGATTTCGACGTGGTGATCATGGATGTCAGCATGCCGGGACTGGACGGTTTCGAATGCATGGCCGAAATGAAGAAGATCAGGCCGGATATCGAGGTCATCATCCTCACCGGCCACGCCTCGGTCAACGCCGGCCTGGTCGGCATGAAAAAAGGGGCCTTCGATTATTGCCTGAAACCGGTGGATTTCGACGAATTGTTCGAGAAGATCGTTCTAGCCCGGGAAAAGGCCTCGGGCGGCAGGTAGACGGCAGGGCCCCGGCGAGTTCACCCGCTGACGGCGGGCTCGTCGTTGCCGGGAGGCTCGCAGTTGCTCCGGCAGCAGTTGCGGCCGTCTTCCTTGGCCTGGTAGAGGGCCCTGTCGGCGGCATCGAGGAGGTTGGCGGCGGGTTGCCCCGGGCGCGGCACCATCGTGCTGACGCCGGCGCTGATCGTCACGAATCTGCCCGTCGGCGAGGTGGAGTGCTCGATGGCCATCGCGAGGATGTTCTCCTTTATCCTGTTGGCCAGTATCTCCGCACCGCCCAGGTCGGTATCGGGCAGAATGACCGTGAATTCCTCCCCACCGTAGCGCGAGACCATGTCAACCGGCCTATGCAGGGATGAGACCAGGCCCCTGGCGACCTTCTGCAGGCAGGTATCGCCTGCTATGTGTCCATAGGTGTCGTTGTAGGCCTTGAAGTGATCGATATCGATGATGATGAGCGATATCGGCATCTTGCGGCGGGCGGCGCTCTTCCACTCCATCAGGAAGACATCGTCAAAATGCCGGCGGTTGAACAGACCGGTCAGGCCGTCCACCGATGACAGATGCTGGAGCTTGCGGTTCGATTCCTCCAGCTGTCTCTTCAACTCCTCCAGCTCGACAATCTTCAGGTCGAGCTCCCGTGTCTTTTCCTCGAGCAGCTGCCGCTGGCGGAACATCTCCAGGAATATTCCGACCTTGCTTTTCAGGATCGATGGTTCGAGCGGTTTGAGCAGGTAGTCCACGGCCCCGGCGTGATAGCCTTTGAACATGTGTTCCTGCTCGCGCCGGGCGGCGGTCACGAAGATGATCGGGATATTGCGGGTCTTGCTGTTGCCGCGGAGCAGCTCGGCGGTCTCGTAGCCGTCCATGACAGGCATCTGCACGTCCATCAGGACCAGCGCAAACTGGTGGTCGAGGGTCTTCTCCAGGGCCTCCATGCCGCTTTCCGCGCGGACCAGCAGCAAATCCGGCGACTCCAGCAGGCGCTCCAGAGTCAGCAGGTTTTCTTTGCGGTCATCGACCAGCAGGATCGGGGCCTTTTCCATCGGATTCCAGGCGGGCAAGGGTGTTCAGCAGTTCGGCCATCTCGCTCAGCGGGACGATCCTGTCCACTTCAACGGACTCTATGGCGGAACGGGGCATGATAGCATATTCGGCGCTATCCGGCGACTGTGCGACGGTCATTCCGCCAAAATATTTGATCTTCGCCAGCCCCCGGCTGCCATCGCTGTTGGCTCCGGTCAGCACGATGCCGATCAGGCGGTCGCAGAAGGCCTCGGCGGCGGTTTCGAAGGTGACGTCGATGGAGGGCCTGGAAAAATTTACCCGTTCCTCTGTGGACAGGCTGAGGGTGCCGTCGCGTTCGACCAGCAGGTGGTAATCGGGCGGGGCGAAATAGACGATGCCGGGTTCGATCCGTTCCTTGTCCTCGGCCTCCTTGACCCTGACGGCGCTGAGGCGGGCGAGATGCTGCACGAGGTAGCTGTCCGAATCGGGGCGGATGTGCTGGACGACGACAATTGCCAGGCCGATGTCGCGGTCGAGCTGCGGCAGGATCCGGCTGAGGGCGTTGAGGCCGCCCGCCGAGACGCCGATGACTGCGGCCGAAAAGCGCTGTCGGGGTCTTCGCTGCATCAGCTGCGGCGCTTCTTGCGGTAGATTTTCTCCCTTTCGGCGACGCACTCGAAATCGTCGGCTACCTCGGAGAATTTCAGGCTCTCCTTGGAGCCCAGGCAGAGGAAACCGCCCGGGCAGAGGGTGTCGTAGAACAGTCTGAGCACCCGGTTCTGGAGATCGCGGTTGAAGTAGATCAGGACATTGCGGCAGAAGATGATGTGCATCTCCCCGAAGACACCGTCGGTCACCAGGTTATGGGACGAGAACAGCACCCGCTCCTTCAGCTCCTGGTTGACGCGCTGGCGTGAGGCGCCGAGCAGCTGCGCCA